>NZ_JBEYYF010000012.1:0-193060 GCF_040645415.1 Pseudonocardia sp. NPDC046786
GCCCCGGCTCACACCTGCTGCGACGGGTGTGAGCCGGGGCCACGGGGTGTGAGCCGTCAGGCCTGGGCCGCCTCCCGGGCGTTCGCGACCTGCTCGGCGCGGTCCTCGGCAGCGATCCGGGTCAGCTCGGCGCCGGCCTCGGGATCGCGGGTGAGGTTCTCGCCGGACTCCGGATCGAAGACGTGGATCTTGCGCGCGTCCAGCCAGAACTCCGCCTCGCGGCCCTCCCGGATCCGGCTGGTCGAGTCGATCGACACGATCGCCTGGGTGCGCAGCTGGTCCGAGTCGAGTTCGCGGGACAGCTCCTTGAGCTTGGCCTCCACCTCGGCGGGCGCCTCGTACGGGATGTAGGCGAACTGCGAGTCGCCCAGCCACTCGGTCACGTCGACCCGCGCGGTGAAGGTCGAGCCGAGCGGCTTCTTCGCCTCGTCGACCAGGGACGCGTCCTCGAAGTACTCGGGCCGGATCCCGACGAGCACCAGGTCCTTGCCCGCCACCTTCGCGGCACGGTCCGCGTCCAGCTCGATCTTCCCGAACGGGGTGTCGAGCGCGGACTCCGACACCGTGGCGGGCAGGAAGTTCATCGGCGGCGAGCCGATGAACCCGGCGACGAACAGGTTGACCGGCTGCTCGTAGAGCTCGCGCGGCGAGGCGACCTGCTGGATGACGCCCTTGCGCAGCACGCAGACCCGGTCGCCGAGGGTCATCGCCTCGGTCTGGTCGTGCGTGACGTAGACGGTGGTGATGCCCAGCCGCCGCTGCAGCCGGGCGATCTCGGTGCGCATCTGGCCGCGCAGCTTGGCGTCGAGGTTGGACAACGGCTCGTCGAACAGGAACGCGTCGGCGTCGCGGACGATCGCGCGGCCCATCGCCACCCGCTGCCGCTGCCCGCCGGAGAGGTTGGCCGGCTTGCGCTGCAGGTGCTCGTTCAGCTCCAGCACGGCCGCGGCGTCGTTGACCTTCTTCTGGACCTCCTCCTCGGGCGTCTTGGCCAGGCGCAGCGGGAAGGCGATGTTCTCGAAGACCGACAGGTGCGGGTAGAGCGCGTAGTTCTGGAACACCATCGACAGGTTCCGGTCCCGCGGGGCCTTCTCGTTGACCCGGGTGCCGCCGATGACCATGTCGCCGGAGGTGATGTCCTCCAGGCCGACGATCATCCGCAGCAGGGTCGACTTCCCGCAGCCGGACGGGCCGACGAGGATCATGAACTCGCCGTCGGCGATGTCCATGCTCACGTCGTTGACCGCCGGGTAGCCGTCACCGTACTTCTTGACGATGTTCTTCATCTCGATCGACGCCATGTCCGATCGGGTCCTCTCTCTCGCAGAAGTACGGGTCAGCCCTTGACGGCGCCGTTGGTGAGACCGGCGACGATGCGCCGCTGGAAGATCAGCACGAGCACGACGACCGGGATGGTCACGATCACCGCCGCCGCGGCGATCGGGCCGTTCGGCGACTCGAACTGGGACGCCCCGGAGAACAGTCCCAGCGCCGCCGGGACCGGCCGGGCCGCCCCGGTCGAGGTGAGCGAGATGCCGTAGGCGAAGTCGTTCCAGGCGATGAAGAATGCCAGGATGGCCGTGGTGAACACGCCCGGCGTCGCGAGCGGCACGATCACCTTGCGGAACGCCTGCCAGCTGGTCGCGCCGTCGACCTGCGCGGCCTGCTCCATCTCCCACGGGATCTCCCGGAAGAACGCCGACATCGTCCAGATCGACAGCGGCAGCGTCAGCGACAGGTACGGGATGATCAGGCCGGGCCAGGTGTCGTAGAGCCCGATCTGGCGCCACAGGTTGTACAGCGGCGTGACGATCGAGATGACCGGGAAGATCGCCACCGCCAGCGCGGTGGACAGGATCAGCTTCTTGCCCCGGAAGTCCAGCCGGGCGATCGCGTACGCCGCGAACATCGACAGCACGCAGGCGATGAACGTGGAGATCAGCACGATGCCGAAGGAGTTCCGCAGCGCGGGCAGGAACAGCTCGGCCGCGTCACCGACCAGGATCTGGGAGTAGTTCTCCCAGGACACGGCGGTCGGCAGGAACCGGCCGTTGGCGATGTCGGCCGACGACTTCAGCGACAGCGACACGATCCAGCCGACCGGGAACAGCGCGTAGATCACGATCGCGATGCCGGCGACGATCCACAGGACCCTCTCGCGGGTGGACATCACTTCTCCCCTCGGGCCTGGGACAGGTCGACCTTGAAGCCCTTGATGAACCCGACGCAGATCACCACGACGGACAGGAACAGCAGCACCGACACCGCGGAGCCGAGCCCGATCTCCAGCCGGGCGATCGTCTGCCGGTAGGCCAGGAACGACACCGTCTCGGTGTTGTTCGCGCCGCCGGTCATCACGAAGACGGTGTCGAACACCCGGAAGGCGTCCAGCGTCCGGAACAGCAGGGCCACCATGATGGCGGCCTTCATGTTCGGGATGGTCACCTTCCACATCCGCTGCCACCAGGAGGCGCCGTCCACCCGGGCGGCCTCCTGCAGCACGTCCGGCACCTGGGCGAGGCCGGCGAGCAGCAGCAGCGAGATGAACGGCGTCGTCTTCCAGATCTCGGCCAGGCAGATCACGAACAGCGACGACCAGGTGCCGCCGAACCAGTCGGTGTCAGCGGCCACCCCGGGCAGCCAGGAGAACCAGGAGTTCACGAAGCCGGAGTCCAGCGAGAACGCGTACTGCCAGGCGAACGCCGACACGACCGTGATCACCGCGTACGGGATCAGGATCGCGGCCCGCAGGACCGGCCGGATCGCCTTGAGCGCATTCATCATCACCAGCGCCAGCGCGAAGCCGAGCACCAGCTCGACCGCGACCGTCACCACCGTGATGAACACGGTCACGCCGAACGAGATCCACCAGATCTCGTCGGTGAGGATGACCGCGTAGTTGTTCAGCCCGATGAACGAGATGTTGTCCGGGTCGGTCAGCCGGTAGTTGAACAGCGAGTAGTAGACGGCCTGGGCGATCGGGTACGCCGTGACCAGCAGCATGATCACGAACGCCGGGCCGGCGAGCATCCACCCCAGCCGCTGCTCGGAACGGGCCTTGTCGCTGGTGCCCGGGCCGGCCGGTGACGCGGGGACGGCGCCCCCGGTGCCGGTCCGCTCCGTCGTCGTCGTCGTCGTCACAGCAGCTGCTCCTTCGCCAGGACCGCGCGGATCAGCTCGGCGGTCGCGGGGCCGACGGTGGCCGGGTCGATGCCGGCCGACGGGTGGTAGTTGCGCTGGATCGACTCGGAGACCTCGCTGTAGTAGGCGGTCTGCGGCCGCGGCTTGGCCTGCTGCAGCGACTGCTCGATCAGCGGAGCCATCGGGAACTGCTCCAGCACCTCGGGATCGGTGAACACCGACTCCTTGGCCGCCGGGTTGCCGTTGGTCAGCATGTACTGCTTCTGGTTCTCCTCGGAGACGATGCACTCGGCGGCCCGGTAGGCCAGGTCGACGTGCGGGCTGAAGGCGCCCACCCCGAGGTTGATCCCGCCGTACGGCGGCGCCGACGGCCTGCCCGCCTCGGTCTGCGGGTACAGCGCCCAGCCGAAGTCGTCGGCGACCGACTGTTCCACGCTGCCGTCGGAGACGGCGCTGTTGACCTTGCCCCAGACGAACGGCCAGTTCACCTGGAACATCGCCGCGTCGCCCTGGAAGGCGTTGGAGTTCTGGTCCTCGTCCGCGGTGGAGAAGCCCGGCCCGGCGACCTGGGCGACCTGCCGCATGATCTCGGCGGCCTTGGTCGCGGCGGGGGAGTCGAGCCCCAGCTCGATGCCCTCCGGGTCACCCGGCGACGGGTTGGTGATGATCTCCCCGCCGCCCGACTCGACCAGCGCGTTCAGCCACACCGTCATCGACTCGGCGCGCGCTCCCTGGGCGGCGATCTGCTTGTCGCCCTGCTGGGCGGCCTCGATGATCTGGTCCCAGGTGACCGGGGCGTCCATGTCGAGCCCGGTGGCCTCGACCTGGGACGTGCGGTACCAGAGCAGCTGGGTGTTCGCCCAGAACGGGACGGTGACCAGCTCGCCGTTCCAGCTGGCGCCCTCGACCGCCGAGTTCACCACGCCCTCGGTGGTGCGCGCGCCGACGTCCTCGGGCACCGGGGCGAGGAACCCGGCCTCGGCGAACTCCGGGATGTAGGGCGGGTCGATGCTCATGATGTCGATCGAGGCGTCGTTCGCCGCGAGCCGCCGGACGAGCTGCTGGCGCTGCTCGCCGGACTGGCGGGGGAGCACCGACACCGCGAGCCGGTAGGCGCCGCCGGAGTCGGCGGTGCAGGCGGCCGCGATCTCGGCCTGCCCGCCGTCGTCCGGGTTGATGTACCAGTTGAGCACCGGCGGGCCGTCGGATGCGCCGCCGCACCCGGCCAGTCCCGCGAGGGCGGCGGCGGCTACACCGGCGGCCAGTCCCCTCCTCCACCGTGCGCGACGCATGGTCAACCTCGACCCCCAGTGCTCGGCGTGGCCAGGGCGGGTCGGGGCCGACCCGCCCTGGAAGCGTTTGCGGTCAGAGACTTTCGAGGCTTGTCACGATCGTGTCAAGCTTCACAGCCGAACGGTTACCACCACGTGTCATTCCCGGTCATTAGCTGATCTTCGGAATCGATTCTGAGCCTGAACCGTGTTGCAATCGCTTCCAGCATTCGCCATACATGGGGTCGTGGCCGGACCGGTGAACCTGGCGGACGTGGCCCGGCGGGCCGGTGTCTCGTCGGCCACCGCGTCGCGCGCGCTGAGCGACCACCCGCACGTCGCGGCCGCGACCCGGGAGCGCGTCTGGCAGGCCGCGCGGGACCTGGAGTACGTCGCCTCGCCGGACGCGACCGGCCTGGCCCGCGGCACCACCGGCCGGGTCGCCGTCGTCGTGCCGCACCTGGCCCGGTGGTGGTTCGGCGCGGCGCTGGAGGGCCTGTCCGGGGCGCTCCGCGCGGCCGGGCTGGACCTGCTGCTCTACCGGCTCGGCGATCCCGCGGCCCGGCAGGCATTCTTCGACGAGCTGCCGGCCCGCCGCCGGGCGGACGCCGTCGTGCTGCTCGGGTTCGGCGTCGACGAGCGGGAACGGGAGCGGCTGGACCGGATCGGCGTCGGGATCGTCGCCGCGGGCACCCGGGTCGGGTCGCACCCGTCGGTGTCGATCGACGAGTACGCCGCGGGCCGGCAGGCGATGGACCACCTGCTGCACCTGGGGCACCGCCGGATCGGGATGATCGTCGCCGCCGATCCGGACCTCGACCTCGCCCAGCCCGCAGGCCGGTCGGCCGCCTACCGTGCGGCGCTCGCCGACGCCGGGATCGACCCGGACCCGGACCTGACCGCCACCGTCACCTGGAGCCCGGAGTGCGGCGCCCGTGCGATGAGCGGGCTGCTCGGGCTGGCCCGCCCGCCGACCGCGGTCTACGCGCACTCCGACGAGATCGCGCTCGGCGCGCTGCGGACGCTGCGCCGGGCCGGCTACCGGGTTCCCGGGGACGTGTCGGTGATCGGGATCGACGACCATCCGCTGGCCGCGATCACCGATCTCTCGACGGTCGCCCAGCCGGCCGCCGAACAGGGCGAGCTGGCCGCCCGCGCGGTGCTGGCCGGGCTCGCGGGCCGGCCGGTGGACCCGATCGTGACGGTGCCGACCCGGCTGGTCATCCGCGGCACCAGCGGCCGCCCGCCCGAGCGGGGAGCGTCCTGATGGCGGCGCTGCCGGAGCTGGTCCTGCGGGCACCCTGCCCGGGGCTGCTCGCGCTGCCCTGGGACCGCCCGCTGGCCGAGTGGCAGGCCACCGAGGTGCCGTTGCGCGACATCGCCGTCGGCCCGAGCCGGCACCTGGTCCGCTTCGTCGAGGCCGACGGCGAGCTGTGGGCGCTCAAGGACATGCCCGAGCGGATCGCCCGCCGCGAGTACGGGGTTCTGCGGTACCTGGAGGAGGAGTGCCTGCCCGCGGTCCGCCCGGCCGGGCTGGTGCTGCAGCCCGAGCACGACACCGCCGTGCTGGTCACCCGCTACCTGCAGGGCTCCTGGCAGTACCGGCGGCTGATCATGCGGCTGCCGCCGAACCAGCCCCGGCAGCGGGCCCGGCTGTTCGACGGGATGATCTCGCTGCTGGTCGACCTGCACCGCAACGGCGTGTTCTGGGGCGACTGCTCGCTGGCGAACACGCTGTTCATGCGGGACGGCCAGACCCTGCAGGCCTACCTGGTCGACGCCGAGACCAGCGAGATCCATGCCGAGCTGTCGGACGGCCAGCGCGAACACGACCTCATGATCCTCGTGGAGAACGTCGCCGCCGGGATGATCGACCTCGCGACCCGGCTGGAACGCCCGCCGGAGATCATCCCGCAGCTGATCGACGAGGCGAACGCGCTCCCGGACCGCTATCGCGCGCTCTGGGACGTGCTGCACGCCACGCCGGTCTTCGCGTTCGGCGACCGGTACCGGATCGAGGGCACGATCCGCGAGCTGAACGAGCTCGGGTTCGTCGTCGACGAGGTGTCCCTGCAGCCGGTCGGCGGGGACCGCGCCCGGCTGCAGATCGCCGTTGGGGACCGGAACTTCCACAGCGACCAGCTGCGCAAGCTGACCGGGCTGGACGTGGGGGAGGGGCAGGCCCAGGTGCTGCTCGGCGACCTGCGCGCGCACCAGGAGTGGATGTGCCGGCGCACCGGGTCCGAGGTGCCCGACCGGGTCGCGGCGCGCAGCTGGCTGGACACCTGCCTGATCCCCGGCACCCGCGCCGCGCACGAGGCGCTCGGCCGGGCCGGCTCGGACGTGCAGGCCTACTGCGACCTGCTCGAGGTCCGCTGGCTGCTGTCCGAACGGGCCGGGTACGACGTCGGCAACGAGGCCGCGCTGGCCGAGCTCGGGGCGTCCGCGCCGACCGACTCGGCGGCCAAGACCGCCGTCGCCGACGCCCCGACCGGGCAGATCCCGCGGGTCACCGACGACGAGCCCTGACCCGCGGCCCCGGCCGGTGGTTCAGGGCCGCTCGGACCAGCGGGCGAACCGCCGGGTGGCGACGGCGGTGCCCGCGGTCAGCGAGCGCAGGTCGACGGCGTGCCGCAGCAGCTCCGCGCGCGGCACCTCGGCCCGCACGTCGGTGTGCCCCGCCCCGTCCGGCTCGGTCGCCAGCACCCGTCCGCGGCGGGCCGAGAGGTCGCCGAGGACGGCGCCGAGGTGCTCGTCGCGGACCCGGACGGCGACCTCGTCGACCGGTTCGAGCAGGACCAGCCCGCACTCGTCGGCCATCGCGCGCACGGCCAGCGCACCGGCCGTCTGGAACGCGGCGTCGGAGGAGTCGACGCTGTGCGCGCGGCCGTCCACCAGCCGCGCGACGACGTCGACCACCGGATGCGGGTCGCCGCCCTCGACGACCGGCAGGCCGCGGTCGAGCTGGGCCCGGATGCCCTTCTCGACGCTCGGCACGTACTGGCCCGGGACGGCGCCGCCGACCACGGCCGAGCCGAACACCAGTCCGGAGCCCCGCTCGCCGGGGGCGAACTCGACGTGACAGACCGCGAACTGGCCGTGCCCGCCGGACTGCTTCACGTGCCGCCCGGTGACCCGCCCGGGCCGGGCCGGGGTGGCGCGCAGCGGGACCTGCACGTCGACGACGTCGACCCGGACGCCGGCGTCGTGCAGCCGCCCGAGCGCCACGTCGGCGTGCGCCTCGCCGGCGCACCACAGCACGGTCTGGCGGGTCTCCGGGTCGCGCTCCAGGCGCAGCCCCGGATCGGTGGCGACCAGCCGGGTGAGGCCGCGGGCGACGGCGTCCTCCTCGCTGCGGTCACGCGCCTCGACGGCGACCGGGAACAGCGGCTCGGGCCGCGGCCAGCCGACCAGGTGCACCGGATCGGCCGGATCGGACAGGACGTCGCCGACGGCGGCCTCCAGCCGGGGGACCGCGCACAGGTCGCCCGCGACACAGCCGGTGGTCTCGCGCAGCAGGGCGCCGAGCGGTGAGTGCACGCGCCCGATCCGGCCGTCGAACTCGCGGGTGCTCTCCCGGGGGGCGTTCTCCGGGCTCTCCCGCGGGGCGGGGACGGCGCCGCCGAGGTGCACCGGCCCGTCCGGGCGCAGCGTCCCGGAGAACACCCGGACCAGGCAGATCCGCCCGACGTGCGGATCGGCGCCGGTGTGCACGACCTCGGCGACCAGCGGGCCGTCCGGGTCGGCGCGCAGCGGCCCGCGGCCCGGATCGGACGGGACCGGCGGCGGCCGGTCGACCGGGGCCGGGAAGACGGAGGTGAGGAGGTCCAGCAGCTGCCCGGGGCCGGTCCCGCCGGTCGTGCAGACCCCGACGACCGGATGGAACGACGCCCGGAGCAGCGCCGTGCGCATCGCGCCGCGCAGCGCGTCCGGCCCGACGGTGCCGCCACCGAGGTAGCTCTCCAGCAGCTCCTCGTCCTCGGACTGCTCGATGACCTGCTCGATCAGCGCCGCCCCGGCGTCGTCCCCGGCGGTGCGCAGGTCGCGCAGGCCGGTGGTGGTCCCGGCGTCGTCGCGGACCGGCAGGTGCAGTGCGACGACACCGGCGCCGAACGCCGCCCGGCAGGCGGCCAGGGTCGCCCCGACGTCGGCGCGTGCGTCGTCGCAGCGGGTCAGCACGACCGCCCGCGGGATCCCCGCGCACTCCTCCCAGAGCGCCACCGTCCCCGGTTCGAGGGCGCCGTCGCGGCCCTCGGACGCCGGGAGCACGAACAGCGCCGCCTCGGCGGCCCGCAGCCCGGCCAGCATGCCGCAGCGGAAGTCCCCGTAGCCCGGGGTGTCGAGCAGGTTGACCGTGACGCCGTCCCAGCGCAGCGGCGCGAGCGCGAGGCCCACCGACCGGTGCCTGCGGACCGCCGCCGGATCGTGGTCGCAGACGGTGGTGCCCTCGGTCACCGATCCGGCCCGCCCGATCGCACCGGCGTGCACCAGCAGCGCCTCCGCCAGGGTGGTCTTTCCCGCGCCGGACGGGCCCACCAGCGCCACGTTGCGCACCAGCGCCGGATCGGTGACCGCTGCGACGGCGGACGTCCCGGTGCGTGCGCGATCCGCTCTGACCGCCATCACGACCACCTCCCGAGGGTGTCCTGGATCACACACCCGGCGGCGCGATCAACACAACCCCGGAACGGCGGACGGGCGTCACAGCGCCGACCGGCCGGTAACCACACGCTCGGCGGTACTGTTCCGGGCCGTGTCCATTCCCGGTCCCGGTTACGCCATCACCGCTCGCGTCGACGCCCCTGCCCGCCCCACGTCCGCCGGCGATCTCGCCGCCGCGGTCGGCCTGGTCGGTGGCGTGGTCACCGCATTCGACGTCGTCGAGGCCCGGACCGACTCGCTGGTCGTCGACATCTCGGTCAACGCCCGCAACACCGAGCACGTCGAGGAGATCAAGGCCGCGATCGACGGGCTCGACGGCTTCTCGGTCCGCAAGGTCTCCGACCGCACCTTCCTGCTGCACCTCGGCGGCAAGATCGAGGTGCGGTCCAAGGTCAACCTGCGCACCCGTGACGACCTGTCCCGTGCTTACACCCCGGGCGTCGCGCGGGTGTCGATGGCGATCGCGGACAACCCGGAGGACGTCCGCCGGCTGACCATCAAGCGGAACACCGTCGCGGTGGTCACCGACGGGTCCGCGGTGCTCGGGCTCGGCAACATCGGTGCCGCCGCCGCGATGCCGGTGATGGAGGGCAAGGCCGCGCTGTTCAAGCAGTTCGCCGGCGTCGACGCCTGGCCGGTCTGCCTGGACACGCAGGACACCGAGGAGATCATCCGCACGGTCCAGGTGATCGCCCCCGGCTACGGCGGGATCAACCTGGAGGACATCGCCGCCCCGCGCTGCTTCGAGATCGAGGCGCGGCTGCGCGAGCTGCTCGACATCCCGGTATTCCACGACGACCAGCACGGCACCGCCGTCGTCGTGCTCGGCGCGCTGCGCAACGCGCTGCGGGTGGTCGGCAAGAAGTTCTCCGACGTGCGGGTGGTCGTCTGCGGGGTCGGCGCGGCCGGCTCGGCGATCATCCGGCTGCTCGGCTCCGAGGAGACCGCGGACGTGGTCGCGGTCGACGTGGACGGCATCGTGCACCCGGACCGCCCGGACATGGACGACAACCTCCGCTCGATCGCGGAGCAGACCAACAAGGAGGGTAAGCAGGGCACCCTGGCCGATGCGCTGGTCGGTGCGGACGTATTCGTCGGGGTCAGCGCGCCGAACCTGTTCGGGGCCGAGGAGCTGGCGACGATGAACTCCGACTCGATCGTGTTCGCGCTGGCCAATCCGGACCCGGAGGTCGACCCGACGGTCGCGATGCAGCACGCCGCCGTGGTCGCGACCGGCCGCTCGGACTACCCGAACCAGATCAACAACGTGCTGGCCTTCCCCGGCGTGTTCCGCGGCCTGCTCGACGCCCAGGCGCACGACATCACCGACGAGATGATGCTGGCCGCCGCCGCGGCCATCGCGAACGTGGTGGCCGAGCCGAACCCGTCGTTCATCGTGCCGAGCGTGTTCGACCAGAGCGTCGCGCCGGCCGTCGCCGATGCGCTGCGCGCGGTCGCCGGGAAGCAGGCGAAGCGGGGCGAGGTCGAGGTGAGCTGAGCCACCGCGCACTCCGTCCCCGTCGTCGCACCCCCGGCTGCACTCCGCACCCGCTGGAGCAGGTGCGCGGCGCAGGCAGGGGTGCGACGAGCGCGGGCAGGGGGTGCGACGTCCGGGCAGGGGTGCGCCGTTCCGGTGCCACGCCGCGCGGGGAGGGTGCGCCGGCTCACCGGGGCCGTCGGCGTTCCCGCAGGTCGGACGGCGTTATCCTGGTCGTCATGTCCTCCCCGACCGTCGGTGTCCTCGCCCTGCAGGGCAACGTCCGCGAGCACCTGGCTGCGCTGACCGCCGCCGGGGCGACCGCGGTGCCGGTGCGCCGGGCCGCTGAGCTGGACGCCGTCGACGGGATCGTCCTGCCGGGCGGCGAGTCGACCACGATGTCGAAGCTGCTCGACGCGTTCGAGCTGCTCGAGCCGCTGCGCGCCCGGCTGCGCGGCGGTCTGCCCGCCTACGGCTCGTGCGCCGGGATGATCCTGCTCGCCGACGAGATCATCGACGGCCGGCCCGACCAGCACCAGCTCGGCGGCCTGGACGTCGTCGTGCGGCGCAACGCCTTCGGCCGCCAGGTGGACTCGTTCGAGACCGACCTGGAGCTCGACGGCCTGACCGGCGACCCGGTGCACGCGGTGTTCATCCGGGCGCCGTGGGTGGAGAAGACCGGCGGTGACGTCGAGGTGCTGGCGTCGGTCCCGCCGGTGGCCGGTGCCGGGGAGGCGGTCGGCCGCGCGGTCGCGGTGCGGCAGGGGCCGGTGCTGGCGACGTCGTTCCATCCGGAGCTGACCGGTGACCGGCGGGTGCACGAGCTGTTCGTGCGCATGGTGCGCACCGCCTGACACTGGTGCAGACCCGACCTGCGGGCGGGGGAGCGCCGTCTGTGTCCGGCGCCGTCTCCGGGCGAGAGTGAGGTGACCACCCACCTCCCGGAGGTTCGATGAGCACGCTCGCCGTCGCGCGGCCCGCGGCCGGCCCGGCGCCGCCACCCGTCGTCGGTGCGAGCGTGGTGCTGTGGCTGGGCGCGATCCTGGCCGGCGTCGCCGAGTCGATCGTCCGGCTGGCCGGCCCGGTCCCGCCCACCCTCGGCGAGCTGGCCGCCCGGTCCTCGATCTTCCTGGTGCTGGCGGTGCTCGTGGTCCAGCTGCGCACCGGGCGCGAGACGATCCGCTGGGCGGTGGTCGCGGCGCTCGGGGCGGTCGGGACGTGGGCGCTGCTCGGCGAGCCGGTGGACGCGTTGCTCGGCGGTGCGACCGTCGGCGGGTTCGTGGCCGCGGCGTCCGGCCCGGAGCTGCTCGCCGCCGGGCTGCGGACGTTGCAGCTCGCCGAGGTGCTGGCGGCGAGCGCGCTGCTGTTCCATCCCGCGTCGAACGGGTTCTTCCGCCCGGACCGGGCGGGCCGACGGTCGGGCCGGTCGGCCCGACCGTCCCGGGCCCGGCGCCCCTGCCACCCCGCCGCCGCACCGCGCACGATGGACCCATGAGGACGACGACGCGGACGGTGTCACGGACGGCACAGCCGCGAACGGCACAGCCGCGAAAGGTACAGCCGCGGACGGTGCTGACGGCAGCCGGGCTCGGGATCGGGCTGGCCCTGTGCGCGGCCCGCACCGGCGGGAGCACCCGCGCCGAGGCACTCGTCCCGCTGCCCGGGGACGTCCTGGTGCCGGACGCCACCGTGTCGATCACCCGGGCCGTCTCGATCGCCGCCTCGCCGGAGCAGGTGTGGCCGTGGCTGGTGCAGCTGGGGCAGGGCCGCGGCGGCTTCTACTCATACGACGCGCTGGAGAACCTCGCCGGCCTGGACATCCACAGCGCCGACCGGATCGACCCGCGCTGGCAGGACCTGGCCGTCGGAGATCCGGTGCACCTGGCCCGCGACGTGGCGCTGCGGGTCGCCGCGCTGCGGCCCGGCGGGCATCTCGTCCTGCTCGGGGCGCCCGGAGCGGGGGAGCCGGACGTCATGCCGTTCCGGTTCTCCTGGGCGTTCGTGCTGCGCCACGGCGAACCCGGACCGGACGGGGTGCCGCGCACCCGGCTGCTGGTCCGGGAGCGCTACCGGCCGCGGTCGGTAGCGGCCCGGCTGATGATCGAGTTCGTGGTGCCGGTGAGCGCGGTCATGAGCTCCCGGATGCTGTGCGGCATCCGGGAGCGGGCCGAGCGCGGCGCGGCGCCGGTGCCCCAGCGGGTGGGCTGACGTGGTGCACCGGCCGGCGGGTGCTCAGCCGGTCAGCCGGTAGCGGATCAGCCGCGAACTGTTCCCGACGACGGTGACGCTGGACGCGTTGTGCAGGATCGCCGCGACCACCGGTGACATCGCCCCGCCCGCGGACACCAGCAGACCGGCCGCGTTGACCGCGATCGACATCCCGTAGTTCTGCCGGATCAGGGTGATCGAGCGGCGGCCGAGATCGCGCAGCTCGAGCAGCGCGTCCAGGTCGTCGGCGGCCAGTGCGACGTCGGCGGTCTCCACCGCGACGTCGGTCCCGGCCACGCCCATCGCGATCCCGATGTCGGCGAGCGCGAGCGCCGGCGCGTCGTTGGTGCCGTCGCCGACCATCGCGACGGTGTGCCCCGCCTCCTGGAGGGCGCGCACGACGTCCTGCTTCTCCTCGGGCATGACCTGTGCCCGGTACTCGTCGATGCCCAGCTCCCCGGCGACCGCCTGGGCCGTGCGGGGATGGTCGCCGGTGAGCATCACGATTCGCCGCACGCCGTCGGCCCGCAGCCGGTCCAGCACCGCGCGGGACTCCGGGCGCACGGTGTCGCGCAGCGACACCAGGCCGACCAGCTCGCCGTTGACAGCCAGCAGCAGTGGCGTCTCGGTGGCCCGCTGCAGCCGGCGGACCCAGTCGGCGGCCTTGCGGCTGACCCGCACCCCCTGGGCGCGCAGCAGCTCGCGGGACCCGATCAGCAGCACCCGGCCGTCGGCCTGCACGCGCATGCCCTGACCGACCAGCACCTCGCACTCCTCGTGCGGCGGGATCTCGATCCGGCGCTCCTCGGTGGACCGGATCACCGCCTGCGCCAGCGGGTGCCGGGAGTGGATCTCCGACGACGCCGAGTAGGCCAGCACCTGCTCGGGCGACCAGTCGTCGTGGAAGGAGATGACGTTGGTGACCACCGGGCGGCCCAGGGTGAGCGTGCCGGTCTTGTCGAACACGATCGCGTCGACCCGTGCGGCCGCCTCCAGGTGCGCGCCGCCCTTGATCAGGATGCCGCGCCGGGCGCCGTTGCCGATCGCCGCGCTGATCGCCGTCGGGGTGGACAGCCCGACCGCGCACGGGCAGGCGATGAGCAGCATCGTCATCGCCCGCCGGACGTCCCGGGTGGCCAGCAGGGTCAGCCCGGCCAGCAGGAACGAGGCCGGCACGAACCGCCGGGAGAAGTTCTCCCCGACGGTCTGGATCGGCGCCCGGTCGCCCTGCGCCTGCTCGACCCGGTCGATGATCCGGCCGATCGCGGTGTCCTGGCCGACCGCGGTGGCCCGCACGACGAGCCGGCCGCGCAGCAGCACCGAACCGGCGTGCAGCGGCGTGCCGGCGCCGACCGCGACGGGTAGCTGCTCGCCGGTGATCGCGGCCTGGTCGACGACGCCCTCGCCCTCGATGATCTCGCCGTCGACCGGCAGCACGATGCGCTCGTGCACCACGATCTCGTCGCCGATCACCAGGTCGGCGATGTCGACCTCGATCTCGGTGCCGTCGGCGAGGCGGGTCCAGGTCTTCGTGGTGGCGCCGGTGAGCAGCTCCGAGATCGCCCGGCGGGACCGGCGCAGCGTCAGGTCCTGCAGGTACTCGCCGATGTTGAGCAGCCAGAGCACGGTCAGCGCGACGACGTTCTCCCGCAGCACCAGGCTGGCGACGGTCGCCGCGGACACCAGTGCGTCGGTGCCTGCGCCGCGGCCGCCGGTCAGCGACCGGAGCGCGCCGCGCAGGAACGGGTAGCCGGTGAAGATCGTGACGCCGGTGGCGACGGTGCGGCTGGTCGGCCCGAGCACCGGCGGGCGGCGCAGGCCGTAGCGGCGCAGGCCGAGCGCGGCCAGCGCGATCCCGCCGACGACGAGCCGGGCGAGTTCACCGTGATGGGTGTCCGCCGAGCGGGGGGTGCGGGCCGCCGTCGCGCCGGGATCGGCGCCGAGGCCCTTGCCGATCGCCTCGGTCAGCTCGACCCGGTCGCAGCCGGAGCGCACCCAGACCACGACGCTGCCGGTGCGCGGGTAGGCGTGCACCTGACGGACGCCGGCGACGTGGTCGACCTGGTCCTCGACGGCGACGGCCAGCGCCACCCGGCCGCGCAGCGTGGGCACCGCGTAGCGGACCCGGCCCGCCGCGTCGCTCAGGACGGTGACCTGCGGGTCATCGGTGTCGGTGTTCAGGATGCTCGCCCCGATCGGAACTCAGTGCTCGTGTCCCGGCGCCCGTGTATCGGCGCCCGTGAGTCAGTGCTCGTGAACCGGCGCTGTTGTCTCGGCGCCCGTGTCTCGGTGCCCGTGACTCAGTGCTCGTGGGTGTGCCCGTGGCCGCTGCCGGGGGCGGGTGCCTCCTCGCCGATCCGGCCGCGTGCCTCGCTGACGATGTCGGCGGTCGCCAGCCGCGCCCGCTCCGCGCCGGTCTCGGCGGCACGGGCGCCGCGCAGCCCCCACGCCGTCGCGGTCACGGCCGCCTCCCGGACGGCGCCGGAGCGGGCGACCCGCTTCACGCCGTCGTAGGTCACGGCCCCGGCCAGACCCGTGACCACCAGACCTGCGGCCTTACCCAGCACTGCTCCGAACACGCGCCCGCTCCTTCCGCCTGCGACCCCGGCGAACGGGACGGGCGAACCGATCCCGGCCGGGAGGTCCAGAGTAGCCCCGGGACACGACCGTCGAGGCCCGGGCGGGGCGTGATCGCCCGGCGGGGTGGTGCCGCCGGTCCGGCGGCCCGGACCGGCCGGGTGCGTGCGGCGCCGGTAACATCGAGGAGTTCCCGCAGGTCCACCCGGCCCGCAGCGCACGCTGCCGCGCGCCGAGGCCTGCCCCGGCCGTGCACGACGCATGCGCCCGGCCCGAGCACGAGAGGTGGGCAGACGAGCCGATGAGTGGCCACTCCAAGTGGGCGACGACCAAGCACAAGAAGGCCGTGATCGACGCCCGCCGCGGCAAGATGTTCGCCAAGCTGATCAAGAACATCGAGGTCGCGGCCCGCACCGGCGGTGGAGACCCCGAGGGCAACCCGACGCTCTACGACGCGATCCAGAAGGCGAAGAAGAGCTCGGTCCCGAACGACAACATCGACCGCGCGGTCAAGCGCGGCTCCGGCGCCGACGCCGGTGGTGCCGACTACCAGTCGATCACCTACGAGGGGTACGGCCCGAACGGCGTCGCCGTGCTGGTCGAGTGCCTCACCGACAACCGGAACCGGGCCGCCACCGAGGTCCGGACCGCGATGACCCGCAACGGCGGCACGATGGCCGATCCCGGGTCGGTGGCCTACCTGTTCTCCCGCAAGGGTGTCGTCGTGCTCCCGAAGGGCGACCTCGCCGAGGACGACGTGCTGCTGGCCGTGCTCGACGCGGGCGCCGAGGAGGTCAACGACCTCGGCGAGAGCTGGGAGGTCGTCTCCGAGGCGACCGACGTCGTCGCCGTGCGCACCGCGCTGCAGGAGGCCGGCATCGACTACGACTCGGCCGAGGCGATCTTCGTCCCATCGATGCAGGTCGAGCTGGACGCCGAGGGTGCGCGGAAGGTCTTCCGGCTGATCGAGGCGCTGGAGGACTCCGACGAGGTGCAGAACGTCTACGCCAACTTCGACGTGTCCGACGAGGTCATGGCCGAGGTCGGCTGACCGGCGCCGGCCCGGCCGGCCGGTCCGTCCGTCGGACGGGACCGCCGGCCGGGCCGGGCCGAACCTGTCGGGGGTCGGTTCTAGACTCGCCGCCGATGAGCACCGCGACGCAGGGCACAGCATCGACAGCCGCCGCATCGAAGGCCGCTGCCGCCAAGGCCGGTACCGCGAAGGCCGGTACCGCGAAGGCCGCCGCAGGGCGCACGGCCCCGGACCGGCCGCGGCTGCTCCTGCTCGACGGGCACTCGCTCGCCTACCGCGCGTTCTTCGCGCTGCCCGCGGAGAACTTCCGCACCGGCACCGGCCAGACCACGAACGCGGTCTACGGCTTCACCTCGATGCTCATCAACCTGCTGCGCGACGAGGAGCCGACCCACCTGGCCGTCGCGTTCGACGTCTCCCGCACCACCTTCCGCTCCGAGCGCTACGCCGAGTACAAGGCGAACCGCTCCACCACGCCGGACGACTTCCGCGGCCAGATCGACCTCATCAAGGAGGTGCTCGGCGCGCTGAGCATCCCGGTGTTCGCGGTCGACGGCTACGAGGCCGACGACCTGATCGCCACCCTCGCCACCCAGGCCGAGCAGCAGGGCTTCCAGGTGCTCATCACCACCGGCGACCGCGATGCGTTCCAGCTGGTGACCGACGACGTCACGGTGCTCTACCCGAAGCGCGGGGTGTCCGATCTCGGCCGGATCGACCCGGCCGAGGTCGACCGGCGCTACGGGCTCACCCCGGCCCAGTACCCGGACTTCGCGGCGCTGCGCGGCGACCCCTCGGACAACCTGCCCTCCATCCCCGGGGTGGGGGAGAAGACGGCCGCCAAGTGGGTCCGCGAGTTCGGCTCGCTGGCCGAGCTCACCGACCGGGTCGACGAGGTGAAGGGCAAGGCCGGGGACGCGCTGCGCGCGAACCTGGCGAACGTGCTGCTCAACCGGCAGCTGACCGAGCTGGTCCGCGACGTCGACCTGGGCGCGGGCCCGGAGCAGCTGGAGGTCCGCGCCTGGGACCGGGACGCGGTGCACCGGCTGTTCGACGAGCTGGAGTTCCGGGTGCTGCGCGAGCGGCTGTTCGCCACCCTCTCCTCGGCCGAGCCGGAGGCGGAGGACGGCTTCGAGATCTCCGGCGAGGTGATCGCCCCCGGCGGCGTGCGGGCCTGGCTGGACACCCACGCCCGGGACGGCCGCCGGGTCGGGCTGAGCTTCGCCGGCGTGGCCGGTCCGGTGGCCGGTCGGGATCTCACCGGCGTCGCGCTGGCCGTCGGCGAGCCGACCGTCGAGCAGCGGGCCGCCGGTGCCGCGGCCGGGGTGCCGAAGGCCGGCCACCTGGCGCTCACCGGGCTCACCCCGGACGACGAGGCCGCACTCGGCGACTGGCTGGCCGACCCGGCCGTCCCGAAGGCCGCGCACGACATCAAGCCGGTGCTGCACGCGCTGCGCGCCCGCGGCTGGTCGGTGGCCGGGCTGACCAGCGACACCGCGCTCGCCGCCTACCTGGCCCGGCCCGGCCAGCGCACCTTCGACCTGGCCGATCTGGCGCTGCGCTACCTGCGCCGCGAGCTGCGCACCGAGCAGCCCGTGGACGGGCAGCTGTCCCTGCTCGGCGGCGAGGAGGAGGCCGACGCGCAGGCCGCGGAGCAGGAGATGCTGGCCGCCTCGGCCGTCGCCGAGCTGGCCGACGCGCTCGACGCCGAGCTGGCCCGGCTCGGCGGCACCGAGCTGCTCGCCGATCTGGAGCTGCCGCTGGCGTTCGTGCTGGCCGGCTGCGAGGCGGCCGGGATCGCGGTCGACTCGGAGACGCTGTCCGACCTGGAGTCCGACTTCGGTACCCAGGTCCGCGAGGCCGCGGCCAGCGCCTACGAGGTGATCGGCAAGGAGATCAACCTCGGCTCGCCCAAGCAGCTGCAGGTGGTGCTGTTCGACGAGCTGAACATGCCGAAGACCAAGCGCACCAAGACCGGATACACCACCGACGCCGACGCGCTGCAGAGCCTCTACGAGCAGACCGAGCACCCCTTCCTGCAGTTCCTGCTGCAGCACCGGGACGCGACCCGGCTCAAGGTCACCGTCGACGGGCTGATCAAGACGGTCGCCGACGACGGCCGGATCCACACCACCTACTCGCAGACCATCGCGGCCACCGGCCGGCTCTCCTCGACCGATCCCAACCTGCAGAACGTGCCGATCCGCACCGCGGCCGGGCGCCGCATCCGGGACGCGTTCGTGGTCGGCACCGGCCCGGGCGGCGAGCGGTACGCGGAGCTGATGACCGCCGACTACAGCCAGATCGAGATGCGGATCATGGCGCACCTGTCCGAGGACGCTGCGCTGATCGAGGCGTTCCGGTCGCGGCACGACTTCCACGCCGAGACCGCCGCGCGGGTGTTCGGCGTCGAGGCGACCGAGGTGTCGGTCGAGCAGCGGGCCAAGATCAAGGCGATGAACTACGGCCTGGCCTACGGGCTGTCGGCCTACGGGCTCTCCGGCCAGCTGCGGATCTCCACCGAGGAGGCCAAGGGCCTGATGGACGACTACTTCGCCGGGTTCGGCGGGGTGCGCGACTACCTGGCGGGCGTCGTCGACCAGGCCCGCAAGGACGGCTACACCGCGACCATCCTGGGCCGCCGCCGCTACCTGCCGGACCTGACCTCCGACAACCGGCAGCGCCGCGAGATGGCCGAGCGGATGGCGCTGAACGCGCCGATCCAGGGCAGCGCCGCGGACATCATCAAGGTCGCGATGCTCGGCGTGTACCGGGCACTGGAGCAGCAGGGCCTGCGCAGCCGGATGCTGCTGCAGGTGCACGACGAGCTGGTGCTCGAGGTCGCCGACGGTGAGCGGGAGGCGCTGGAGAAGCTGGTCCGCGAGCAGATGGGTGCCGCCGCGCAGCTGTCGGTGCCGCTCGAGGTCTCGGTCGGCTACGGCCGCAGCTGGGACGCCGCGGCGCACTGAGCCCGGCCCGGCCCCTCGCCGACGGCCCCTCCCGGTTCCTGCCACCGAGGGCCGGTCCGGGCCCGGGTCTCAGCCGCCGACCGCCCCGACCGGGTCCCGGTCGGCCGGCGGGCGTCCGGTCGATGGTGCCGGGGCTGCCTCCGGCGCCGGGGCCGGCGAGGACCGCAGATGCGCAGGAGCGAGCAGCCGGGCCGCCCGGCCCAGCTCGGCGACCAGCTGCTCGGCGGCGATGTCGCGGTCCCGGGCGACCCGGTGCAGCACCTGCGCGACCGCCGCGGTGCCCGGGTCCCCGGGCCGCGGGATCCGGTGCCGGGCGCGGCACAGCACCAGCGCCAGTGCCCGGCCCGCGTCGGCCAGCGCGTCGACGTCGTCGAGATCGACGGTGAAGCTCGCCCCGCGCAGCCCGGCGACCCGCACCGCGGGGCCCGCGGACCGGGTCCACGCGCGCAGCGCCCGGCGCTCGGCGACCGGGGCCGGCAGCTCCACCCCGGTGGCCTCGATCTCGGCGAGCGCGAGCAGCAGCCCGCTGATCCGGGCCGACCGGGCGGCCCAGACGACCCGGTCGCCGGGCAGGTCCCGCCGCAGCACGGTCCGCCGGGCCGGGTCGGTGGATGTCTGTGGGTACGGAACGGGGGACATCGGCGTCACCTCCGCGCGGTTCGGTGCCGACGGACTCGCAGGTCCCCGACCAGCCGTTAGCGGTCCGGGCCGGGCGGTCGCCCGGTGCGGCCGGACGGTCCGCCGGTGGCGCCGGACGGTCGGGGCGCCGGTACGGGCCAACGGGAGCGGCGGCGGGCCCACCGCGTTCGGCCGGTCCCGCTCAGCCCACCCCGGTCAGGAACCGGATGACCACCTCCCGGGTCAGCTGCGCGCCGGGGCTGCCGAACGGCCGGTCGAAGACGTGATCGGCGTAGGGCACCGTGACCAGCCGGCCGGGGACACCCGCGTCGCGCAGCTCCCGGTCGTAGGCGGCGACCCGGTCCGGGTACACGTAGTGGTCGGCCGAGCCGAGCAGCAGCAGGGTGGGCGGCAGGTCCGCGCGGACCTGCTCGGACGGCGAGAGCAGCCGCATCAGTCCGGGCGCGTCGGCGGCGGGCCCGCCGAACAGGGTCTGCTGCAGATCCGGGTCGATCAGCGCCAGGTCGACCGGCGGGTAGTACGCGACGACGCCGGCCGGTGGCGGCCCCGGCGCCGGCAGCGGTGCGTCGGCCGGGCCGGTGCCGCCGGCCGAGGCGGGCGCGTCGGAGCAGGCGAGCGTGCCGTCGAGCAGCCCGGACGTCGTGCTGAGCGCGAGCGTCGCCCCGGCGGACTGGCCGGCGAGCACCAGCCGGCCGGGATCGAGCTCGCCACCGGCGTTCGCCCGGATCCAGTCGACCGCGCAGGCGACGTCGCGCTGCTGGTCGCGGCCGACCGGCTCGGGCGGCGGGAGCCGGTAGCCGACGGCGGCGACCGCCCATCCGCGGTCGGCCAGCCAGCGGTTGAGCGCCGTCCGGTCCTCCCGGTCGCCGCGCACCCAGCTGCCGCCGTGCACCCACACCAGCACCGGATGCGGGCCGGGGCCGGACGGCAGGTACAGGTCCAGCGCGCGGCCCTCGGTGAACTCGACGGAGCGGTCCGGGTCCCCGGCGGGCTGGCCGATCTCGGTGAGGGCGGCCGTCCAGTCCAGCCGGACGCCCTCGGCGGCGGCCGCCCGGCCCTGAGCGGCGAGCACCGTCACCATCCCGACCACCGCGGCCAGCGACAGCGTCGCCGCCGCGTACCCGCTGAACCGGGCGCCCGCCGAGCGGGCCGCCAGGCCGGACAGGATCCCGAGCACCGCGGCCAGCGCCATGTGCAGCGGGTACTGGCCGGTGACGAACGACCCGGCGAAGCCGGCCACCGGTGTCTCCGGCCGGAAGGCACCCACCAGCACGAACAGCAGCACGGCCGCCCAGAGCAGGGCGAGCGCGCGGAGGAACGACGTCACCCGCGCACCCTGCCATCGACGGCCCCGGCCCGATCGAGGCGGCCCCGCCCGGCGCGCCCCCGGCGTCGCCGCGCTGACCGGCCGGTAGCGTGCGGATCTCGAACGCACGTGCGGGAGGGGTGACGCCGGTGCGGGTGCTCGGGGTCGACCCGGGACTGACCCGGTGCGGGATCGGCGTCGTCGAGACCGGCGCCGGCCGGGCGGTCGGGTTCGTCGACGTCGGTGTGGTCCGCAGCGGGACCGACGTCCCGCTGGAGCGCCGGTTGCTCACGGTCGCCGACGAGGTCGAGCGCTGGGTGGCCCGGCACCGGCCGGACGTGATCGCCGTCGAGCGGGTCTTCAGTCAGCACAACGTGCGCACCGTGATGGGCACCGCGCAGGCCAGCGGCGTCGTCGCGCTGGTCGCCGCGCGGGCCGGGCTGCCGGTCGCCTTCCACACGCCCAGCGAGGTCAAGGCGGCGGTGACCGGCGAGGGCCGGGCCGGGAAGGCCCAGGTCGCGACGATGGTCGCGAAGGTGCTCGGGCTGGACGCGCCGCCGAAGCCGGCCGACGCGGCGGACGCGCTGGCGCTGGCGATCTGCCACTGCTGGCGCTCGCCGATGCAGGACCGGATGGCGCAGGCCAGGGCCCGCGCCGAGGAGCTGGCCGCGGTGCACCGGGCCCGGCTCGCCCGGGCCCAGGCCCAGCAGGGCGACGCCGCACCGACCGCCGCCGCTCAGTGGGCGGCCGCCCGCGCCGCCGCCGAGCGGTCGGCCGGCACCTGGTCGCCGGGGGTGTCGGGGGCGCCCGGTAGCGTCGGATCTCGAACGACCGTTCGCGGGAAGGGGACCCGTCGGTGATCCACTCGGTGCGCGGCCCGGTGCTGGAGATCGGGCTCGATCACGCCGTCGTCGAGGTCGGCGGGGTCGGCCTCGCCGTGTACGCCACACCGGCGACGCTCGGCGGGTTGCGGCGCGGTGAGCAGGCCCGGCTCGCGACCACGCTGGTGGTGCGCGAGGAGTCGCTGACCCTGTTCGGCTTCGTCGACACCGAGGAGCGCGAGCTGTTCCTGCTCCTGCAGACGGTCTCCGGGATCGGGCCCCGGCTCGCCCTGGCGACCCTCGCCGTGCTGGAACCGGACACTCTGCGCCGCGCGCTGGCCGACGGCGACCTGGCCGTGCTCACCCGGATCCCGGGTGTCGGGCGCAAGAGCGCCGAGCGGCTGGTCGTCGAGCTCCGCGACAAGGTGACCGCGACCGCCGCCACCCCGGCGGCCGCCGCACCGTCCGCCGTCACCTCCACCCGCGACCAGGTGGTGGAGGCACTGCTCGGTCTCGGCTTCACCCAGAAGCCCGCCGAGCAGGCGGTCGACGCGGTGCTGGCCGGGTCGCCGGACGCGGGGGCCAGCACCCTGCTGCGCACCGCGCTGTCCTCGCTGGGCCGGTCCCGGTGACCACCGCCGGGGACGACGCCGAGTTCCGCGACGTCGACGCGGTCGTCCATCCCGACGACCTCGACGTCGAGGCCTCCCTGCGGCCGCGCTCGCTGGACGAGTTCATCGGCCAGCCCCGGGTCCGCGAGCAGCTGGAGCTGGTGCTGGAGGGCGCGCGGCGGCGCGGCGACCCGCCCGACCACATCCTGCTCTCCGGCCCGCCCGGGCTCGGCAAGACCAGCCTCGCGATGATCGTCGCCCAGGAGATGGGCGCCGCGATCCGGCTGACCTCCGGGCCCGCCCTGGAGCGGGCCGGCGACCTGGCCGCGATGCTGTCCAATCTCGTCCCCGGCGACGTGCTGTTCATCGACGAGATCCACCGCACCGCCCGGCCCGCCGAGGAGATGCTGTACCTGGCGATGGAGGACTTCCGGGTCGACGTCGTCGTCGGCAAGGGTCCTGGTGCGACCTCGATCCCGCTCGACGTCGCACCCTTCACCCTGGTCGGCGCCACCACCCGCGCCGGATCGCTGACCGGGCCGCTGCGCGACCGGTTCGGCTTCACCGCGCACATGGAGTTCTACGACGACGGCGAGCTGCAGCAGGTGCTCCGCCGGGCCGCCGGGATCCTCGGCATCGACCTGCGCCCGGACGGCGCCGAGGAGATCGCCGGCCGCTGCCGCGGCACCCCGCGGGTGGCGAACCGGCTGCTGCGCCGGGTGCGCGACTTCGCCGAGGTCCGCGCGGACGGCGTGATCCGCCGCGACATCGCCCGCGCCGCGCTCGCCGTGTACGACGTCGACGAGCTCGGCCTGGACCGGCTGGACCGGGCCGTGCTCGGCGCGCTCGTCCGCTCGTTCCACGGCGGCCCGGTCGGGATCTCCACCCTCGCCGTCGCGGTGGGGGAGGACCAGGGCACCGTCGAGGAGGTCTGCGAGCCCTACCTGGTGCGGGCCGGGATGCTCGCCCGCACGCCGCGCGGCCGGGTCGCCACCCCGCTGGCGTGGTCGCACCTGGGCCTCACTGCGCCCGCCGACGCGCCCGCCGGGCACCGGATCGAACCGCTCTTCTGATTCCCGGCACCGCCGGGGGAATTGCACCGTCGGTCGCCGGGCCCGTTCCGGAAAAGGTTCGCAACGCCGCTATCCGGCGCAATCCGGACCGTCGGCGACAATTCGGACGCAATCCCGTCGGACCGGCCGCGGCACGGTCCGGCGCGGGATGCCCGCATGGCGGTACCGCCGCCGCGGCGGCGCCGGTGACGGCCGGGTCCCGGGCGGTCCCGGCGGTCCCGGGCGGGCCCCGGCGGGACCGCGCGGACCGCCCTGCACGGACATGCAGGTCCGGATCGGGCAGTGTGGGACAATCCGAACATCAGAGCCGTTGAGTGGTGTAGCAGGCGCAGCACCACCGTTCGTCTCGCGATTCTGCGACGAGCGGCCTGAATGGTCGGGGGTTGCTCGGTGATTTCCCGGCGACTGGCACACTGATACGTGGCGAAACGAGACGGAGACCCCGCACGATGGATCTGATTCTTGCGCAGGAGGCCGGTGGTTCCGGTCTGCTGTCGCTGCTGCCCTTCCTCATCATCCTGCTGCTGTTCGTGCCGCTGTTCCTGAACGGCCGCAAGCAGCGCAGGCAGATGGCGGAGACCCAGGCGATGCAGCAGGCGCTGGAGGACGGCGACGTCGTCGTCACCACGTCCGGGCTGCGGGGAACCGTCACCGACGCCTCCTACGAGGACACGATCGACCTCGAGATCGCCGACGGCGTGGTCACGACCTGGCTGCGTGCGGCGATCCGGGAGAAGGTCAACCCCGACGCGGCGTCGGAGGACGAGTCCGGTTCCGGTGACTCCACCGAGTCCGCCGGCGACACGGACGCCTCGCAGCAGAAGTCGGAGAACAAGCCGACGATCCACTGAGCGGCCGCCGAGCGGGTCACGTCCCGCTCCGGCTGCCCCGGTCCCGCGGACCGGCCCGGCACCGGACCCCCTGAGGGTCCGGCCGGGGCCGGCCGGGTCCGGGCGACCGACCGTGAGGCCGGCCGTGGCCGTCGCACGAGTCGGAGCAGGAGAACACCAACGTGGCACCGTCGTCGGGGCAGCAGCATGTCCGCCCCTGGCGCTACCTGACGGCCTTCCTCGGCATCGTCGTGATCCTCTACACCCTGGTGCTGTTCACCGGGGGCGGGAACCTCACGCCGAAGCTGGGCATCGACCTGCAGGGCGGCACCCGCGTCTCGCTCACCGCGCGCACGACGGACGGCCTGCCGCCGCCGCGCGACCAGCTGGTGCAGGCGCAGGAGATCATCGAGCAGCGGGTCAACGGCCTCGGGGTCAGCGGCGCCGAGGTCCAGCTCGACGGCAGCAACATCGTCATCACCGTCCCCGGTGACGAGGGCGAGCAGGCCCGCTCGCTCGGCCAGACCGCGCAGCTGCGGTTCCGCGAGGTGGTCCAGGAGGTCCCGGCCGCCCCGGCCGCGGTGCCGCCGGCCGCGACCCCGCCGCCGGCCGGCACCCCACCCGCCGCGGGGGACGCGACCGTCCCGCAGGGCATGGGCGGTCCGCCGGAGCGGTCCGCCGCCGTCGCACCGGTGGCGTACGCCGGCCCGCAGCAGGACCCGCCGCCCGCCCCGGAACCCCCGGCGCCGGACGACCCGCGGATCGCCGCTGAGGTGTCGCAGGCCAGGCAGACCCGGCAGAGCGACGATCCGGCGGTCCAGGCGCAGGCGCTGCTCGCACTGGACTGCACCGGCACCGATCCGCTGCAGGGCTACGACGACCCGGCCCGGCCGCTGGTCACCTGCAGCGAGGACGGCTCGGCCAAGTACGTCCTCGGGCCCACCTTCATCGAGGGCACCCAGATCGCGTCCGCGCAGGCCCAGCCGAACCCGCAGGGCGCCGGCTACGTCGTCAGCCTCACCTTCAAGTCGCAGGGCGCGCAGGCGTGGGGCGAGTACACGACGCAGAACATCGGCCAGCGTGTCGCGTTCGTGCTCGACGGCGACGTGGTGTCCGCCCCGGAGATCACCGTCCCGATCCTCGGCGGCGCGACCGAGATCTCCGGCCAGTTCAACCAGGAGCGGGCCCAGGAACTCGCCCAGGTGCTGCGCTACGGCTCGCTGCCGCTGGCCTTCGACTCCGGCACCGCGCAGACCGTGTCCGCCACCCTCGGCCTGGCCTCGCTGGAGGCCGGGCTGATCGCCGGTGCGGTCGGCCTGGCACTGGTGCTCGTCTACTGCCTGGCCTACTACCGGCTGCTCGGGCTGCTCACGATGCTGTCGCTGGTGCTGTCCGGGCTGGTCGTCTACGCCGTGCTGATCCTGCTCGGCCGCTGGATCGGGTTCACCCTGGACCTCGCCGGTGTCGCCGGGTTCATCATCGCGATCGGCATCACGGCGGACTCGTTCGTCATCTTCTTCGAACGGCTCAAGGACGAGATGCGCGAGGGCCGCACGTTCCGCTCCGCCGTCCCGCGTTCCTGGGAACGGGCCCGGCGGACGATCCTCACCGCCGACGCGGTCAGCTTCCTGGCCGCCGCGGTGCTCTACATCCTGGCCGTCGGCGAGGTCCGCGGGTTCGCCTTCACCCTCGGCATGTCCACCGTGCTCGACCTGGTCGTGGTGTTCCTGGTGACGTTCCCGCTGGTCGTGCTGATATCCCGGTCCCGGACACTGGGTCGGCCCGGGCTGTCCGGGCTGGCCGCCGTCGACCGGATCGGTGCGCGGCACCGCCGCACCGCCCCCGCGGCGGGCCGCCGCGTCGCAGCGCAGGGAGGACGGGCATGACCGCGCCCGAGCGGCTGTCGGGCTGGACCCGGCTCACCACGGGCACCGCGAACGTCGACATCGTCGGCCGCCGCCGGATCTGGTACCTCGGGTTCGCGGCGCTGATCGGGATCTGCCTGCTGTCGCTGGTGCTGCGCGGGTTCAACCTCGGCATCGACTTCACCGGTGGCTCGCAGATCCAGCTGCCCGCCACCGGAGCGAACGGGGCGATCAGCACCCAGCAGGTCGAGCAGGTCTACCAGGGGGTGATCGGCACCGCGCCGGAGGTGACCCAGGCGGTCGGGACGGGCGAGGCGGCGTCGATCGTGCTGCAGTCCGAGCCGCTGACCCCGGAGCAGCTGATCCCGCTGCGGGACGGGCTGTTCACCCAGCTGCAGCCGCTCGGCCCGGACGGGGTGCCGAGCGCCGCGGCGATCAGCGACTCCCAGGTGTCCGGCACCTGGGGCGGCGAGGTGACCAGCCAGGCCCTGATCGCACTGGCCGTGTTCATCGTGCTGGTGACGATCTTCCTGGCGGTCTACTTCGAACGCGCGATGGCGGCGGCCGCGCTGGTCGCGCTGGTCAATGACATCGTCGTCACCGCCGGGGTGTACTCGATCATCGGCCTGGAGGTGACCCCGGCGACGGTGATCGGCCTGCTCACCATCCTCGGGTTCTCGCTCTACGACACCGTCGTCGTCTTCGACAAGGTCCGGGAGAACGCGCGCGGCCTGCTGAAGCGGACCCGCCGGACCTACGCCGAGGCGGCGAATCTCGCGCTGAACCAGACCCTGATGCGCTCGCTGAACACCTCGCTGATCGCGATCCTGCCGGTGCTCGGCCTGCTGGTGATCGGCGTCGGGCTGCTCGGCGTCGGCACGCTCGCCGATCTCGCGCTGGTCCAGCTCGTCGGGATGATCACCGGCGTGATCTCGTCGCTGCTGCTGGCGACCCCGCTGCTGGTCGACATCAAGCTGCGCGACAAGCGGTTCCGCGACCAGGCACTGCGGGTCGCCGCGCGCCGGGCACGCACCACCCCGGAGGGCGGCGCGGCCGCGGCGGATACCCTCGCGGTCGTGAGCAGCTCCCGCCCCAGCACGGCGTCCCGGCCCACCGGCAAGACCGGGCGGGCCCGCCGGTGACCGCCGTCGACGACATCCGGCCCGGCCCCGGCGTCGACGGCGACTCCGCGGAGGACCTGCTGCGGATCGCCGACCTGATCCGCTCGGTGCCCGACCACCCGGAGCCCGGGGTGCTGTTCCGCGACATCACGCCGGTGCTCGCGCACGGCGGCGCGTTCGCGACGGTCGCCACCGAGCTGGCCGCGCACACCGGCGAGGCCGAGCTGGTGGTGGGCGTCGAGGCCCGCGGGTTCCTGCTCGGTGCCGCCGTCGCGCTCGTCGCCGGCGTCGGGACGGTCCCGGTACGCAAGGCGGGCAAGCTGCCCGCGGTGGCCGCGTCGCGCAGCTACGAGCTGGAGTACGGCAGCGCCACCCTGGAGCTCCCGGCGGACGTCGTCGAGCCCGGGACCCGGGTCTACGTCGTCGACGACGTGCTGGCCACCGGCGGCACCGCGGCCGCGGCCTGCGCGCTGCTCACCGACGTCGGTGCCGAGATCGTCGGGTTCGGCACGCTGCTCGAGCTGACCGCGCTGAACGGCCGGGGACGGCTCGGCGACCTGCGGGTGGATGCGCTGCTGAGCGCCTGATCCGGCGCGGTTCCGCCGGGGGACGGTCCGCGGACTATCCTCAGCGACGGACCACCCGCTACCGGGCACGAGCAGGAGGTGCGGTGACCGAGGTCGACCGGACGAGCACCACGGCGGACGCACATCCCGCCACACGCCCGCTCACGCCCGACGACGAACCGCCCCGCCCGTCCGCGACGCGGCGCGTGCGGGCCCGGATCGCGCGCCGGATGACGCCCCAGCGGGTCGCGATCGTGACGCCGGTCCTGGAACCGCTCGCCGCGGTGCACCGGTCGCTGCACCCCAAGGCCGATCTGGTCCTGCTGCAGCGCGCCTACGACGTCGCCGAGTCCAAGCACGAGGGGCAGACCCGCAAGTCCGGCGACCCGTACATCACGCACCCGCTGGCCGTCGCGACGATCCTCGCCGAGCTCGGCATGGACACCACGACGCTGGTCGCGGCGCTGCTGCACGACACCGTCGAGGACACCGACTACTCCCTCGAACGGCTGCGCGCCGAGTTCGGCGACGAGGTCGCGCACCTGGTCGACGGCGTCACCAAGCTGGACAAGGTCGAGTTCGGCACGGCGGCGGAGGCCGAGACGATCCGCAAGATGGTCGTGGCGATGGCGCGCGACCCGCGGGTGCTCGTCATCAAGCTGTCCGACCGGCTGCACAACATGCGCACGATGCGCTTCCTGCGGCCGGAGAAGCAGGTCAAGAAGGCGAACGAGACCCTCGAGGTGTTCGCACCGCTCGCCCACCGGCTCGGCATGGCGACGGTGAAGCTGGAGCTGGAGGACCTGTCCTTCGCGATCCTGCAGCCGAAGAAGTACCAGGAGATCGTGCGGCTGGTCGCCGACCGGGCGCCGTCCCGGGACACCTACCTGCGCCAGGTGATCGACGAGGTCGCCTCCCAGCTGGACTCGGCGCGGATCCCGGCGAAGGTCGAGGGCCGGCCCAAGCACTACTACTCGATCTACCGCAAGATGATCGTCAAGGGCCGGGACTTCGACGACATCCACGATCTGGTCGGCGTCCGGGTGCTGGTCGACGAGGTGCGCGACTGCTACGCCGCGATCGGCATGGTGCACGCCCTGTGGCAGCCGATGCCCGGCCGGTTCAAGGACTACATCGCCCAGCCCCGGTTCGGCGTCTACCAGTCGCTGCACACCACCGTGATCGGCCCGGACGGCAAGCCGCTCGAGGTGCAGATCCGCACGCACGCGATGCACCGCACCGCCGAGTACGGCATCGCTGCGCACTGGCGCTACAAGGAGGTCAAGGGCGGTCAGGGCAAGGAGGTCGAGGTCGAGGAGATGGCGTGGATGCGCCAGCTGCTCGACTGGCAGCGCGAGGCCGCCGATCCCGGCGAGTTCCTCGACTCGCTGCGGTTCGATCTCGCCGCCCGGGAGATCTTCGTCTTCACCCCCAAGGGCGACGTCGTCACCCTGCCCACCGGCTCCACCCCGATCGACCTGGCCTACGCCGTGCACACCGAGGTCGGGCACCGCTGCATCGGGTCCCGGGTGAACGGCAAGCTGGTCGCGCTGGAGCGGCAGCTGTCCTCCGGCGACGTCGTCGAGATCTTCACCTCCAAGGCGGAGGACGCCGGGCCCAGCCGGGACTGGCTGGCCATCGCGAAGTCGCCGCGGGCCAAGGCGAAGATCAAGCAGTGGTTCGCGAAGGAGCGCCGCGAGGAGGCCGTCGAGGAGGGCAAGGAGGCGATCACCCGGGAGGCGCGCCGCACCGGGATGCCGCTGCAGCGGCTCATCTCCGGCGACGCCATGTCCGCGATCGCCCGCGAGCTGCACTACTCCGACGTGTCCGCGCTCTACGCCGCGGTCGGCGAGCACCAGACCAGCGCCCAGCACGTCGTGCAGCGGCTGGTCGCCTGGTTCGGCGGCGAGGAGGAGGCCGAGGAGGAGCTCGCCGAGCGGGCGACGCCGTCCACCGTCCGGCACCGCAGGCCGTCCGGGAACGCCGGCGTCGTCGTGCAGGACGGCGACGGCAACGCGATGGGCGACCTCTACGTCAAGCTGGCCCGCTGCTGCACCCCGGTGCCCGGCGACGAGATCCTCGGCTTCGTCACCCGCGGCGGCGGGATCAGCGTGCACCGCACCGACTGCACCAACGCCGGCGATCTCACCGCCCGCGAGGAGCGGCTGGTGGAGGTGGCCTGGTCGGTGTCGCCGGAGTCGGTGTTCCTGGTGGCCATCCAGGTGGAGGCGCTCGACCGGCACCGGCTGCTGTCCGACGTGACGAAGGTGCTGGCCGACGAGAAGGTCAACATCCTGTCCGCGTCGACGACGACCTCCCGGGACCGGGTCGCGGTGTCCCGGTTCTCGTTCGAGATGGGCGACCCCAAGCACCTCGGGCACCTGCTGCAGGCGGTCCGCAACATCGAGGGCGTCTACGACGTCTACCGGGTCACCTCGGCGGCCTGAACGACCCGGGGGGCGGGGAGCCCGCCCCCCGGGGCCGGTCAGCCGACCGTCGCGGTCTCGATGTCGACCGGCATGTTCGGGGTGCCGTCGCCGCTACCGACGGACTCGCCCGCCCGGGCGACCGCGTCCAGCGTGCGCAGGCCCTCCTCGCCGATCGAGCCGAAGACCGTGTACTCCGGCGGCAGCTGGGCGTCGCCGTAGATCATGAAGAACTGGCTGCCACCCGAGTTCGGCGCGGCCGTCTTCGCCATCGCGAGCATGCCGCGGCCGTAGCTCAGGCCGTCGAACACCTCGTCCGGGATGGTGTAGCCGGGACCGCCGGCGCCCTGCCCGGTCGGGTCGCCGCACTGCAGCACCTGCAGGCCGGGGCTGGTGGTCAGCCGGTGGCAGGACGTCCCGTTGTAGTAGCCCTGCTGGATCAGGCTCTCGAAGCTGTGCACCGTGCACGGCGCCAGCGCGCGGTCCAGGGTGAGGTCGATCGTGCCGGCGCTGGTGCTGAACGACGCCGGCACGGTGCCCTCGGCGGACACCTCGCCGTCGGCGGGCGGGTCCACCGGCTTCGACGCGGGCGCCTCGGTCGGGTAGGCGCAGTTCACCGACCCGGGGAGCGCAGTCGGGCGGGTCGGCAGCGGGACGATCGGGAGCCCGGAGGTGTCCGGTCCGGTGTCCTGCTGGGCCTGCGCGGCCGGGTCGGCGGGCTCGGTGTCGCCGCCGCCCCAGGCCGCGGTCAGGGCGTAGACGCCGCCGGCGGCCACCGCGACCACCAGCACCGTCGCCACGACGGCGATCGTCGTGTTCCGCTTCTGCTTCCGGGCCCGTTCCACCCGGTGCGCCTGCTGGGCGGCCAGCTTCCGCTTGGCCGCCTCCCGGCGCTGCTCGTTCGTCGCCACGCTCTGCTGCTCCCTAGTCGATCACCGGTCACCGGAGGGTATCGGGGGCACCTGGGGGCGGATCGGGGAGACACCGGTTCTAGGCTGGGGGAGCCTTGCGCACCGGCACGAGAGGACGTGGACCTGCAGTGACCGCCACCGAGCAGCAGGCGGAGGGCCGGGCGCGCAAGCCCGAACCGTTCGCCGCGCCGAAGGGCATCCCGGAGTACCTGCCGCCGGACTCGGCCGGGTTCACCCATGTCCGGGACACCCTGGCCGGGGCCGCCGCGCGCGCCGGGTACGGCCACATCGAGCTGCCGGTCTTCGAGGACACCGGGCTGTTCGCGCGCGGGGTGGGGGAGTCCACCGACGTCGTCTCCAAGGAGATGTACACCTTCGCCGACCGCGGCGGTCGCTCGGTGACGCTGCGGCCGGAGGGCACCGCCGGCGTCGTCCGGTCGGTGATCGAGCACAACCTGGACAAGCAGGGCCTGCCGGTCAAGCTGCGCTACGCCGGGCCGTTCTTCCGGTACGAGCGCCCGCAGGCCGGCCGCTACCGGCAGCTGCAGCAGGTCGGCGTCGAGGCGATCGGCGTCGACGATCCCGCGCTCGACGCCGAGGTCATCGCGATCGCCGACGAGGGCTTCCGGGCGCTCGGCCTCACCGGCTACCGGCTGGAGCTCACCTCGCTCGGCGACACCGCCTGCCGGCCGCGGTACCGCGAGCTGCTCCAGGAGTTCCTCGCCGGGCTGGACCTGGACGAGCCGACCCGCGAGCGGGCCGCGATCAACCCGCTGCGGGTGCTCGACGACAAGCGCCCCGAGGTGCGGGCCGCGATGGCCGACGCGCCGCTGCTGATGGACCACCTGTCCGCCGAGGCCGCCGAGCACCACGCCGCCGTGCTGGCGCATCTCGACGACCTCGGCGTCGCCTACACCCCGAACCCGCGGATGGTCCGCGGCCTCGACTACTACACCAAGACCACGTTCGAGTTCGTGCACGACGGCCTCGGCGCCCAGTCCGGGATCGGCGGCGGCGGCCGCTACGACGGCCTGATGGGCACCCTCGGCGGTCCGGACCTGTCCGGCGTCGGGTTCGGCATCGGCGTCGACCGCACGCTGCTGGCCTGCACCGTCGAGGGCGTGCAGCCGTGGTCGGGCGCCCGGGCCGAGGTGTTCGGCGTGCCGCTCGGCGAGGACGCCCGCCGCCGGCTGGTCGTGATCGCGGCCCGGCTGCGCGCCCAGGGGGTGCGGGTCGACCTGTCCTACGGCAACCGCGGCCTGAAGGGCGCGATGAAGTCCGCCGACCGCTCCGGGGCCCGGTTCGCGCTCGTGCTCGGCGGCCGCGACCTGGAGAACGGCACGATCGGGTTGAAGGACCTGGTCTCCGGCGACCAGCAGGACGTCCCGCTGGACGGGGTGGTCGACGCCGTGGTGACTGCGGTCGCCGCCGAGGTCGGCTGAGCGCCGCGATGGCCGCGTCGGACCGGGAGGACTGGGACCGCAGGCACCGTGCCGTCGGTGCGGGTGCCGGTGCCGGTGCCGCGCTGCCCCCGGACGCGCTGCGCGGCCGGCTCGAGCTCGTCCCGGAGACCGGCCGGGCGCTCGATCTCGCCTGCGGCCGCGGCGCGGTCGCGGTGTGGCTGGCCGGGCGCGGGCTCGACGTGGTCGCGGTCGACGTGTCCCCGGCCGGGCTCGCCGCGGGCGCCGAGCTGGCCACCGCCCTCGCCCCGCCCGGCCGGATCCGCTGGGTCGAGGCCGATCTCGACGACGGCTTCCCCACCGACGACGGCGTCTACGACGTCGTGGTCCGCCAGCGGTTCCGGGTGCCCGCCCTGTACCCGGCGCTGGCCGCGGCGGTGGCCCCCGGCGGGCTGCTCGCGATCACCGTGCTGTCCGAGGTCGGCGACAGCGGCGGCCGGTTCCGCGCGGCGCCCGGCGAGCTCGTCGCCGCGTTCGCCGGGTTCGACGTGCTCGCCCACCACGAGGCCGACGGCGAGGCGCACCTGCTGGCCCGCCGGCCGTGATGCGCTGAGCGGTCCGGGCGGCGGTCGCAGCCGCGGGCCCGGTGCGCCGACGGCCCAGGGTTGCGAGGACCGGGGGGCCTGCGGGTCAGCGATGCGCGGCGACGAGGGCCGCCAGGCCGGTGGTCACCGGGACCGCGGCGACCAGACCGATGCTCCCGGCCAGCGTCCTGACGATCTCGGTGGCGACGTCCTGGCCGGTCAGCACGTCCGACACGCCCCCGGCGGCGACCGAGAACAGCAGCATCAGCGGCAGTGCCGCACCGGCGTAGGCGAGCACCAGGGTGTTCACCGCCGACGCGACGTGGTCCCGCCCGATCCGCATCCCGGCGGAGAACAGCGCCCGGGCACCCAGCTCCGGGTTCGCCGCGCCGAGCTCCCAGACGGCCGACGCCTGGGTGACCGTCACGTCGTCGAGCGCGCCGAGCGCGCCGATCACCAGCCCGGCGAGCACCAGGCCGCGCGGGTCGATCGGGATCCCGCCGAGGGTGCCGATCAGGTTGGCTGTGGTGTCGTCCAGCCCGGTCAGCCGCGCGGCGGCGGTGAAGCCGTAGCCGATCACCCCGATCAGCGCCAGCGACACCAGCGTGCCGAGCACCGCACACGACGTCCGGGCGCTGAACCCGTGGGTCAGGTACAGCACCACGAACATGATCAGGCACGCCCCGGTCACCGCCACTGCGAGCGGTGAACCGCCGGACAGGATCGCGGGCAGCACGAACCACAGCAGGATGCCGAACGTCAGCCCCAGGCTGATCAGTGCGGCGAACCCGCGCAGCCGCCCGAGCAGCACGACGGCCAGCGCGAACGCGGCCGCCAGCCAGATCAGCGCGGGCGTCCGCTGGAAGTCGTTGAGCTGGTACGACCCGGCGGAGTCGGGATCGCCGCCGGACCAGGCGAGGGTCACCGGGTCGCCGACGGCGAACCGCGGGCTGGACGGCTCGTTCGGCACCAGCTGCACCAGGTCGCGTCCGGCCCGGGGGCCGTCGGTCATCGCGATCGTGACGCCGGTGCAGGCGCCGTCCGCGGAGCCGGGGGAGCAGTCCGCGACGGCGACCGCCGTGACGTCCCCGCGCACCTGCTCGGTCGGCGGGAACTCCGGCGTCGGGACGTCTCCGGGCCACAGCAGCGCGACACCGGCCAGCGTGGCGAGCGCGCACGGGACAAGCAGGGCGACCAGCAGGTTCCGCACCCGCCGTCCGGCCGGGCTGGGGCTGCCGTGGCCGTGCCCGTGGCCGTGGCCGTGGCCGGTCGGAGGGGCCGACCGGTGCCCGGCGGCAGCGGCGGATCCCGCGGTGACCGGGCCGGTCCCGGCGATCCCGGGGTCGTCGTCGGGACCGGCGTCCTCTGCAGCCGATGCCGACCCGCGGACGCGACGCCCGCCGCCGTCCGGCAGGCCGGTGCCGCGGGTCCGGTCCGCCGGGGGACCGTGCGCGGCGTCGCGGATCCGTGCCCCGGTGGCCTCCGGCGCCGCGGCCGGGTACTCGCCGGTCTCCGCCCGGCTGCGGCGGTACGTGGGCGTCTCCTCGTCGTGAGCGCCGTGGCCGTACGTCCCGCCGGTGTCGTCCCGGCCGCCCCGGCGACGGGCCCCCGCATCGCGGTCCGCGCGCCCGTGCCCGGCCGGACCGCTGCGGCGGGGCTGCGGCGCGGTGCCCGGCGGACGGCCCGCCGTGGCACCGGGTCCGGCCGCCCACGGCCGGGGCCCGCCCGGCGCCGGGTCGCGCTCGTACGGGCCCGGTGCGCCACGACGGGCGCCGCGCTGCGGGCCGTCCGCGTCGTACGGCCGGGCGCCGGTACCCCCACCGGTGCCGCCGGAGCGCGGTACGGGCGTCCGGCCGGCCGGACGGCCCCCGGCCGGGGGCGGCTCGTCCGGTGCGCCGGCGGACCGCGGCGGCGACTCCGGCCGCTGGTGCCTGCCCGTCCCGTCCGCCCGCCGACGCCCGCCGGGTTCCCGGTCCGGACGCACGTCACCGGCGGACCGGTCGGGATCGTCGGGGTGCACCCCGGCATCCTCGCAAGTGATCACCCGGCGCCGGAGCGGTGCTCGCCCGGAGGGCACCGCCGGGCGACGACCGGTTGCCCATCGTTCGAACTTGTGTTCGACTTATGCTCGTGCGGTGGAGCGGACAGCAGGTGGGGACCGACGGGGTCGGGGCGGATGCGGTGCTGCCGGGCATGGCCGGGTTGCTGCGCTCGGTGCGGACCCCCGAGTTCGCCGGCGCGGTGTTCCACGAGGTGGAGGCGCGTTCGGCGCTGAACCGGGTGGGGCCGTCGTCGCCGGTGCCCTTCGGGTGGACGGTGAACCCGTACCGGGGATGCGCCCACGCCTGCACGTACTGCCTGCGGGGGGACACCCCGGTGCTGACCGCCGGTGGCCGGTCCCGGCCGATCGCCGATCTCCGCCCCGGCGACGAGGTGATCGGCACCGTGACCGACGGGCACGGCAGGCGCCGGTTCGTGCGCACCCCGGTGCTGGCCCACTGGTCGACCCGGCGCCGCGCACAGCGGGTGTCCCTGGACGACGGGACGGTCCTCGTGACGTCGGCCGAGCACCGGTTCCTGACCCGGGAGGGCTGGGCGCACGTCCGGCCGGGGCGCTGCCGCTCGTCGGCGGACCGGCCGCACCTGACCGCCGGATCGGCGCTGGTCGGGCCCGGTGCGGCGGCGATGCCCGCGGAGGGCCACCCGGCCGGCTGGGCCGAGGGGTACCTGTGCGGGCTGGTCCGGGCCGACGCGGTCCGCAGCAGGCGGTCCGCGGAGCCGTTCCCGTCCGACTGGGTCGAGCTGGAGGCGCTGGCCCGTGCGCACCACCTGCTCACCTCGGGCGGCCGGGGCGGCCCGGGCGGCGCGGATGCCACCGGCCCGGGCGCGGCGAACCGTCCCGGCGCGGCCGGCGTGGCCCGCGTCCCGGCGGGCGCCGGTCCGGCGGGCGTGCGGCAGGCGGCAGCGGCGGGGCACGCCTCCGACGCCCGGGCGCCGCACCGCGCCGCACCCTCGGCGACGGTGTGGCCGGAGCGGCCGGGGCCGGGCTGGTCCGCCGGCTTCCTCGGGGGAGTGCTCGACGCGAGCGGCGAGGTGTCCGCGGGTGTCCTGCGGATCACCCCGGGCGACGAGCAGCTGACCCGGGCGACCGTGGACGCGTTGCGCAGGCTCGGGTTCCGGGTCGCCTCCGAGCCGTCCGGCCGGCCGGGCGGACGGTCGCTGCGGGTGCTCGGCGGGGCCGCGGAGCAGCTGCGTCTCGTCGCGGTGGCCGATCCGGCCCTCGCCCGGGTCCGGGACGTGGCGGGGGCGCTCGTCGAGGAACCGCGGGACGGCGCGCCCCGGGTGGTCGACGTGCAGGACATCGGCGACATCGTGCCGATGTTCGACATCACGACCGGCACCGGCGACTTCGTCGCCGCAGGCGTGGTCAGCCACAACTGCTTCGCCCGGAACACGCACACCTACCTGGACCTGGATGCGGGCACGGACTTCGACTCGCAGATCGTGGTCAAGGTCAACGTCGCCCGGGTCCTGGAACGGGAGCTCGCCCGCCCGGGCTGGCGGCGCGAGCACGTCGCGATGGGCACCAACACCGACCCGTACCAGCGGGCCGAGGGCCGCTACCGGCTGATGCCGGGGGTGATCGGCGCGCTCGCCCGGTCCGGGACGCCGTTCTCCGTCCTCACCAAGGGCACCGTGCTGACCCGCGACCTGCCGGACCTGGCCGCCGCGAACACCGACGTCCGCGTCGGGGTGGGGGTGTCGGTCGCGCTGCTCGACCGCGAGCTGCAGTCCCGGCTCGAACCCGGCACACCGAGCCCGCGGGCACGGCTCGACCTGGTCCGGCGGATCACCGACGCCGGCCTGCCCTGCGGGGTGATGGTCGCGCCGGTGCTGCCGTGGCTGACCGACTCCGCCGAGGCACTCGACGCGCTGCTCGCCGACATCGCGGCCGCCGGGGCGAGCGGCGCGACGGTGCTCGCGCTGCACCTGCGGCCGGGGACCCGCGAGTGGTTCCTCGGGTGGCTGGGCCGGGAGTACCCGGCGCTGCTGCCGCGCTACGAGCGGCTCTACCGGCGCGGCGCGTACGCGGGGCGCGACTACCGGCAGGCGCTGTCCCGGCGGGTGGCGCCGCTGCTGGCCCGGCACGGGCTGGACCGGCCGGAGCCGAACCCGCGGGACCCGGGCTGGACACGGCAGGAGTCCGGGCCGCCGGCGTCGCCCGATCCGCGGGCCGGCCAGCTGAGCCTGATGTGACGCCGGGCGGGTCCCACCGGAGCCGGGCCCACCGGACCGCAAACCTGGTGGCGGGCCCGGCGGGGCGGGCGGATAGCCTTGTCCGCCGTGATGCGAACCCACCCCGTCGGCACCCTGCGTGCCGAGAACGCCGGCCAGACCGTGACCCTCGCCGGATGGGTGGCCCGCCGCCGGGATCACGGCGGCGTGATCTTCATCGACCTGCGTGACCGGTCCGGATCCGCCCAGGTCGTGTTCCGCGAGGGCGAGATGGCCGAGCGCGCCCACCGGCTGCGCTCCGAGTTCTGCGTGCAGGTCGTCGGCACCGTCGTCGCGCGCCCGGCCGGCAACGAGAACCCGGAGCTGCCGACCGGCGACATCGAGGTCACCGTCACCGAGCTGACCGTGCTGTCCGAGTCGGCGCCGCTGCCGTTCCCGATCGACGAGCACAGCGGCGTCGGCGAGGAGATCCGGCTGACGCACCGCTACCTCGACCTGCGCCGCCCCGGCCCGGCCGCGGCGATGAAGCTGCGCAGCGACGTCAACAAGGCGGCCCGCGACGTGCTGGCCGCCGAGGACTTCATCGAGGTCGAGACGCCGACGCTGACCCGCTCCACCCCGGAGGGCGCCCGCGACTTCCTGGTGCCCGCCCGGCTGCGCCCCGGGTCCTGGTACGCGCTGCCGCAGAGCCCGCAGCTGTTCAAGCAGCTGCTGATGGTCGGCGGACTGGAGCGCTACTACCAGATCGCGCGCTGCTACCGGGACGAGGACTTCCGCGCCGACCGGCAGCCCGAGTTCACCCAGCTCGACATCGAGATGAGCTTCGTCGAGCAGGACGACGTGATCGCACTCGCCGAGCGCGTCCTGGTCGCGCTCTGGAAGCTGGTCGGCCACGAGATCACGACCCCGATCCCGCGGATGAGCTACGCCGAGGCGATGTCCCGGTACGGCTCGGACAAGCCGGACCTGCGGTTCGGCATCGAGCTGACCGAGCTGACCGGGTACTTCGCCGGCACCGGGTTCCGGGTCTTCCAGAACCCCTACGTGGGCGCCGTCGTGATGCCGGGCGGGGCGTCGCAGGCCCGCAAGGTGCTCGACGGCTGGCAGGAGTGGGCCAAGCAGCGCGGCGCCCGCGGCCTCGCCTACGTCCTGATCAGTGAGGACGGCACGGTCGACGAACGCGGCCCGGTCGTCAAGAACCTCTCCGAGACCGAGCGGGCCGGGCTGGCCGAGGCCACCGGCGCCCAGCCGGGCGACTGCATCTTCTTCGCCGCAGGCAAGCCGAACGAGGCCCGCGCGCTGCTCGGCGCCGCCCGCGGCGAGATCGCCCGCCGGATCGGCGCGATCGACTCCTCCGCCTGGTCGTTCGTCTGGATCGTCGACGCGCCGCTGTTCGAGTCGACCGCCGACAGCGACGACGTCGCCGTCGGTGGCGGGGCCTGGACGGCGCTGCACCACGCGTTCACCTCGCCCACCCCGGAGTGGATCGACACCTTCGAGCAGGACCCGGGCAGCGCGCTGGCCTACGCCTACGACATCGTCTGCAACGGCAACGAGATCGGCGGCGGCTCGATCCGTATTCACGACGCGGACGTCCAGAAGCGGGTTTTCGAGATCATGGGGCTGTCCGAGGCCGAGGCCAAGGAGAAGTTCGGCTTCCTGCTCGACGCGTTCACCTACGGGCCGCCGCCGCACGGCGGGATCGCGTTCGGCTGGGACCGGATCACCGCGCTGCTGGTCGGCAGCGACTCGATCCGCGAGGTCATCGCGTTCCCGAAGACCGGCGGCGGGTTCGACCCGCTCACCCAGGCGCCCGCGCCGATCACCGCAGGCCAGCGCAAGGAGGCCGGGGTGGACGCGCGCCCGGCCGGCCCGGCGCCCGGCGGCTCGGCCCCCGGGCGGCCCGCGGAGACCGGCGGCGGTGCGCCGGAGAAGCCCGGCCCGGCCGCCTGACCGCCCCCGCCCCGACCGGTGGCCGGCCGACCGGCCGGCCACCGCGGCGGGTCCGATCGGGCACTGCCGTCGAGGGTTCCGGGGAGTCCGCCCGCCCCGCGCCGGCGGGCCGCCATCCGTCCAGGAACCCGGCACGGCCGGCCGCGCAGCACCACACCACTCGCCGCACGCGGACGTCCGGCGGCTCGTCCGATCGGCGGTGGTGCACCAGCACCCGCCCACCAGCACCGGCCCACCACGGGCCCGTCGCCACCGAGCACGACGGGCGCCGGGCACGTCCCGCGGCGGCACTACCGGCCCCGGCGGGACACCGGCAGGGTGGAGGCGTCCGGGTCCCGTCCGGAGGGGCACGTCCGACACGAGGGGTAGGGTCCGCAGGCGATGACCGATCCGCAGGCGACTCCCGGCGCGGTCGCAGCGATGGCCGGTGCCGCGCGGCTGCTCTCCCGGCGGGCGGGCTCGGAGGTCGAGCTCTCCGAGCCGGAGGACCTCGGCGGCAGCGGCCGCTCGGTCGTCGCCCGGGCGAGGATGGCGCAGAACCCGTTCTCCGACCGGCGCAGCGTCGTGATCAAGCAGTACGCGCCGCCGGGCCCGGACGACGACCCGATCACGTCCGACCCGTACCGCTACGAGGTCGCGTCCTGCCAGCTGTTCACCGCGCTGCCCAGCGACGTCCGGCCCAGCCCGGTGATCATCGCCCACGACCCGGAGCAGCGGCTGCTCGTGCTCGAGGACCTGGGCCGCAGCATGACGCTCGCGGACAAGCTGTTCGGCCCGGACCGTGAGGCGGCCCGGATCTGCCTGCTCGGCTGGGCCAGGGGGCTCGGCCGGATGCAGGCGGCCACCGCGGGCCGGGAGGGTGACTTCGGGGCGCTGCTGCGACGGCTGGGGGAGAAGGTCCGCCGGGACCCGATCGCCGACCAGGCCCGCGCCGCACTCGCCGGGCTGCCCGGGCTGCTCGCCGACGCCGTCGGCGTGGAGGTCCCGGAGATGGCGGTGCTGGAGGCCCGGGGCGGGGTCCGGCTGCTCGGGGGGACCGGGTTCCGGGCGTTCAGCCCGTCCGACACCTGTCCCGACAACAATCTCGTCACCAGCCGCGGCGTCCGGTTCGTCGACTTCGAGTGGGGATGTTTCCGGGACGTCGTGCTGGACGCCGCCTACGTCCGGGTCCCGTTCCCCGGCTGCGCGGCCAGCTACGCCCTGCCGTCACCGGTACGCGAGCAGATGCTCGACGCGTGGCGGGCCGAGGTCGCACCGGTCTGGCCGGAGCTCGACGACACCGAGCTGCTGGAGTCCAGGCTGACCGACGCGCACCTGCTCTGGGTGTGGTGGTCGACCTGGCTGCTGCTGCCGCGGGTGCTACACCGGGACCGCCCGATCGGACGCGACGCCGGGCGGTCGCCGCGGATCAGCACCGCGCTGCGGCACTACTGGCAGGGGCTCGGCGCCGCCGCCGCGGCCACCGACCGGGCCGCGACGGCCGAGCTGGCCGCCGCCGTCGTCACCGCGCTCGACGCCCGCTTCCCGGACGCGCCTTCCGAGCTGCCCGTCTTCCCGGCGTTCCGCACCGCCGACCGCTGACCCCGCCGATCTCGGCCGGTCGGTGCCCGTGGCGCACCCGGCCCCGGGCGGCACGGGCGTCAGCGTGACGCGGGTACGTGCAGACTCTCTCGGCTGCGACGATCGTGAGATGATCGTCACCCGGGGGAGCCTGGGCGGTGCCGTGGGCGCGGCATGTCACACTCTCCGTACGCGTCCGTCCACGTTCCGGGGTGGTTGATGGGTTCCGGCGAGTCTCGTCCGAGCGGTTCGGCAGCAGCCGAGACCGCAGCCGGGCCGGTGGCGTTGCGCATCCTCGTCGGGACGCACCTGAAGCGTTTCCGGGAGGCCGCCGGCGTCAGCCGGGCCGTCGCCGCCGATCTCATCCGCGGCTCCGAGGCGAAGATCAGCCGGATGGAGTCCGGCCGGGTCGGGTTCAAGCAGCGCGACGTCGCCGACCTGCTGACGCTCTACGGCAACATCGGTGAGACCGAGCGCTCGGAGCTGCTGGTCCTCGCGCAGCGGGCCAGCGAGCCGGGCTGGTGGCAGCCGTTCAGCGACTCCATGCCCGACTGGTTCACCACCTACGTGGGGCTCGAGCAGGCCGCCGCCACGATGCGCACCTACGAGCCGCAGTTCGTGCCGGGCCTGCTGCAGACCGAGGGCTACGCCCGCGCCGTGATCGAGCTGGGCCGCCCCGCGCCGCCCGCGGAGGTCGAGCGCCGGGTCACCCTGCGGATGGAGCGCCAGCAGATCCTGGAGGGCTCGTCGGCCCCCGAGTTCTGGGCGGTGATCGACGAGGCGGCGCTGCGCCGCCCGATGGGCAGCGATCAGGCCATGCGCGACCAGCTGGAGCACCTGCTGAAGGTGTCCGAGCTGCCGAACGTGACGTTGCAGGTGCTCCCGTTCAACCAGAGCGGTGCCGCCGCCACCGGCGGGCCGTTCATCCTGCTGCGGTTCGCCGACGCCGACCTGCCCGACATCGTCTACCTGGAGCAGCTGACCAGCGCGCTCTACCTGGACAAGCGCACCGACGTCGAGACCTACCTGGTGCTCATCGACCGGCTCGCCGCGGCCGCGCTCACCCCGCGCCGCTCGCAGGCGATGATCTCGTCGCTGCGCGGCATGTTCTGACCGGACGCCGCTCCGGTCACCCGTCGGCCCGGGTGGCCGGAGCGGCCCGCGGTCAGTCCTTGAACGCCACCCCGCCGTACTCGATCCACTCCTTGGTGGCCTGCACCTCCGGCGCCACGTCGTCCGGGTGCCAGGTGGAGACCTCGACGATGCCCGGCTCCATCACCGACAGCCCGCCGAACAGCGCCTCGACCTCGTCCGGCGTGCGCACCCGGCCCCAGTTGCCCCCGGTGTTGGTCAGCATCATGTCGGTGAGGTTGCGCCGCACGTCCGCGTCGGTGCTCGCCAGGTGCGAGATGACGACGGCGCTGCCCTTCGGCAGCCGGTCCAGCACACCGGCGACCAGGCCGGCCGGGTCGTCACCGTCCGGGATGCAGTGGAGGAAGGACAGGAACAGCGCCGCGGTCGGCCGGGAGAAGTCCAGCAGCCGGGTGACCTCAGGGTCGCTGTAGATGGTGGCGAAGTCCCGGACGTCGGCCTGGATGACGGTCGACGTGTCGTCCTGCTCCAGCAGGGCGCGGCCGTGGGCGAGCACGATCGGGTCGTTGTCGATGTAGACGGTGCGCGACGCCGGATCGACCGCCTGCGCGACCTGGTGCACGTTGTCCTGGGTGGGCAGGCCCGAGCCGTGGTCGAGGAACTGGCGGATCCCGTGCTCCTCCGCCAGGTACCGGACGGCCCGGATGAGGAAGCGCCGGTTGTTGATCGCGAGGGCTGCGGTTCCCGGGGCGACCGCGGAGAGCGCGGCGCAGGCCTGCCGGTCCACCTCGTAGTTGTCCTTGCCCCCGAGGTAGAAGTCGTACATCCGAGCGACGCTCGGTGTGCTGACGTCGACCTCGGACGGCGTGACCGATCGCGCTCGATCCATTCCTGCGACGCTCCCTTGCTCGACCGTTCCGACGGGCCCGGCCCCGATCGTGCACGACGGTGCCCGGTCGCGCCGATGGTAGCGGTTGCGCCGTGCATTCGAGCCGCCACCCGGACGTGTCGAACACGGCGAACGGGGGAGCGGACGACTGCTACGGTTGCAATTGCATCAGTCCAGAACGTCGGGAGGGATACCGATGAGCGAGATCGATCTGCCGGACGGCCTTCAGTGGCGGAAGAGCATGCGCAGCAACCCGAACGGGGCCTGCGTGGAGGTCGCCCCACTTCCGGGTGGCGGTGCCGCGGTGCGCAACTCGACCCGGCCGGACGGTGCGTACGTGACCTACACGCGGGCCGAGATCACCGCGTTCCTGCAGGGCGTGCACGACGGCGAGTTCGACGACCTGATCGCACCCTGATCCGGCGTACGACGAGCAGGCGGGTGCCGGTCACCGACCGGCACCCGCCGTCGTTCAGAGCCGGCGCAGGAAGTTCCCGATCCGCTCGACGGCCTGTTCCAGCTGCGGCAGAGCCGTCGCGTAGGAGCACCGGACGTGCCCCGCGCCGGACGGACCGAACACCGTGCCCGGCACCACCGCGACCGACTCCTCGCGCAGCAACCGCTCCGCGAACGTCTCCGCGTCGAGCCCGGAGGACCGGATGCTCGGGAACGCGTAGAACGCCCCGGCCGGCTCCGGGCAGTCCAGGCCGGCCTCGCGCAGGCCCTTCACGAACACCCGCCGGCGGCGGTCGTAGTCGGCGACCATCTCCGCGACGTCCCGCTCGGCGTTGCTCAGCGCCTCGATCGCGGCCATCTGGGACACGTGCGGCGCGCACAGCATCGTGTACTGGTGCACCCGCAGGCACAGCTCGGCGATCGGCCGGGGCGCGGCGAGCCAGCCGACCCGCCAGCCGGTCATCGCCTGGGCCTTGGAGAACCCGCCGAGCACCACGGTCCGGTCCCGGGCGCCGGGCACCGCACCGAGGCAGCTGTGCACGCCCTCGTAGGTGAGCCGGTCATAGATCTCGTCCGACAGGAGATAGAGGTCGTGCCGCTCGGCGAGCGCGACGAGTGCGCGCAGCACCTCCGGCGGCTGCACCGCACCGGTCGGGTTGGCCGGTGAGCCGATCAGGATCGCCTTGGTCCGCGGGGTGACCGCGGCCTCGACGGCGGCGACGTCGATCGCGAACCCGTCCTCGGCCCGGGTCGGGACGCCGACCGGCGTGCCACCGGCGAACGAGACGCACGGCGGGTAGGCGACGTAGCAGGGCTCGGGGACGATCACCTCCTCGCCCGGGTCCAGCAGCACCCGCAGGGCCAGGTCCAGTCCCTCGGACACGCCGGTGGTGACCAGGCACTCGGTCGCCGGGTCGTAGTGCGCGTCGTACCGGGACGCCAGGTCGGCGCAGATCAGCTCGCGCAGCCGGGGGAGGCCGGCGTTGCCGGTGTAGGTGGTGTAGCCGCGCTCCAGGGCGTAGATCCCGGCCTCGCGGATCCGCCACGGCGTGACGAAGTCGGGTTCCCCGACGCCGAGCGAGATGACGTCGTCCATCTCGGCGGCGATGTCGAAGAACCGCCGGATCCCGGACGGCGGGATGGCGGTGATCGTGCTGTTCAGCGGTTTCACGGCGTCACCGGCAGCCGGTGGTCGGCCTCCGGCTCGGCGAACGAGTCGCCGTCGCGCTTGTGCGTCGCCAGCACGAAGTGCGTCGCGGTGGAGCGGACCCGGTCGATCGTCGACAGCTTCTGGGACACGAAGTCGCTGATCGCCCGGATGTCCGGCCCGACGACCGTGCAGCGCAGGTCGTGCCCGCCGGAGACCAGGTAGCAGTCGCGGACCTCGTCGAACCGCGAGATCCGGGCGGCGACGTCGTCGAAGCCGACCCCGCGGGCGGGCTCCACCGCGACGTCGATGAAGGCGGTCACCCGAGCACCGGCCCGGCCGGCACCGGCGAGCGTGCCGTCGGTCGTGCCGTCCTCGTACCGGGCCCAGTCCACGACCGCCCGGTGCCGCCGGATCACCCCGGCCCGCTCCCACTCGGTGATCCGCGCGTCGACCTCGTCGACCGGCAGACCGAGCATGGTCGCGACGGTGTCGTGGTTCAGGGAGGCGTCCCGTTCGAGCAACTCGAGGATCTCGCGCACGCGCCCGACCCTACGTCGGCCCCGGGCGTTCCGAGCCGGCCACCACGCCGTGGGTGACGGACCCGACTCCGGCGGATCGGCTCAGGCCGCGCGGGCCACCCGATCGGGTGCGGGTGCGCTCGCCCGGGCCGGGTCGAGCAGGCCGCACTCGAGATCGACGAGCCGGGCCCGGGTGCACGGGCCACACACGAACACCACCCCGCCGGGGCCGTGGTGGCTGCTCCACTCGAGGCCGTGGATGTCGGCGGCCGTGCGCGGCCGGGTGCAGAGCGGGCATCCGAGGATCGTGTCCATGCCCCATGAGGGTGCCGCGGGCGTGTTGCCGGAGGGTGACCGTGCGCGTCGCCGGAGTTGCGTTCCGGCGACGATCCGGGGTCCGCGGCGATCATCGTCCCAGGTCACGAAACGGGTGCGACCTGGTGAACCCGGTGTGCGACCACCGGTAGCAGGGCTACTGTCCGCGCGCATGAGCAACGAGCCGTCATCGGGCGGCGACCCGCAGCAGGGGGCCGCGGGGACGCCGGACGACGCGGGCGCCGCGGCGTCCGGACACCAGGCGCCCCACGGACAGCAGCAGTACGGCACGCCGCCCGGGCAGGCGCCACAGGGCGGGCAGCCGCACGGGTACGGCGATCAGCCCACCGCCGGGCAGCCGTACGGGGACCAGCAGGCCGGGGGCCAGCAGTACGGGGGCCAGCAGTACGGCGGCGGGCAGCAGTACGGGGCACCGCAGCCCGGCGCACCGCAGTACGGGGACCAGCACTACGGCGCACCGCAGTACGGGAGCCAGCAGTACGGCGCCCAGCAGTACGGCGCCGAGCAGTACGGCGCCCAGCAGTACGGGGGCCAGGACCAGTACGGCTGGCACACCCAGGGCGCCTACCAGCAGCCCTACCCGGCCGGCCAACAGTACGGCGGCTACCCCGGCCAGCCGGTCGGTCCGGCCGGCACGCCCGCAGGCACCTCTCCGGACCCGCTGGTGCCGTTCTCGCTCAACGACTGGTTCGCCAAGATCATCGGCGTGCTGCAGCGCAGCTGGAAGCCGATGCTCGTCGTGCAGGCCGCGGTCTGGGTGCCGATCGCGCTGCTGGAGGCGGTGCTGATGCTCACCGGCCTGCGGGTGGAGCCGGACGGCGCGCTGCCCGCGGTGGGGAGCGTCGTCTCGCTGGGGCTGGCGAACCTGATCACCTCGGTGGTGACGGTCGTGCTGGGCGCCTTCGGGATGCTGGCGACGGTGTTCGTCATCATCCGGGACGCCGCCGGGCGCCCGTACGACCCGCAGCAGGTGTGGGCGTTCGTGAAGCAGCGCGGCCTGGCGGCGGTCGGCTGGTACTTCCTCGCGGGTGTGCTCGTCGTGGTCGGCGTGATCGCCCTGGTGCTCCCCGGGATCTACCTGGGCACCGTGTTCTTCGGTGCGCTGGCCGGGGTGCTGGCGGTCGAGCGGGCCGGCATCGGCCGGACGTTCGCGCTGGTCAACCCGCGGTTCTTCCCGGTGCTCGGCCGGGCGGTGCTGCTGGTGATCACGATATCCGTCGCCGGCGTGCTGATCGGCCTGATCACCGTGCCGTTCGCGTTCATCAGCGTCGTGCTGGCCCAGCTGCTCTACTACGTGCTGATCATCCCGCTCGGCCTGGTGTCCGGTGCCGCCGCCGTCGTCACCTACGCGGAGAACCGGTTCCACGAGCACAACCCGGTGCACACCCCGGTGCTGGCCGACGAGATGGACCGCGCCTGACGCTCCGCGGGCCCGGCCCTGGCAGGCTGGACGGCGATGAGTACCGACGGCCTCTTCGACATCGACCCCGGCCCGGGATCGGACGGCGCCGAGGACGGCCCCCGTCCCGACGCCCCGCTGGCGGCCCGGATGCGCCCGCGGACCCTGGACGAGGTCGTGGGCCAGGCCGACCTGCTGAAGCCCGGTGCGCCGCTGCGCCGCCTGCTCGACGGCGGCGCGGCGGCGTCCGTGCTGCTCTACGGCCCGCCCGGCACCGGCAAGACCACCCTGGCCCGGCTGATGGCCGGGGCGGCCGGCGGTCCTGGCCGCACCGGGCCCGCCCGGCACTTCGTCGCGCTCTCCGCGCTCTCCGCGGGGGTGAAGGAGCTGCGGGCGGTCATCGAGGACGCGCGGCGCAGGCGCGACCACAGCGGCACCACCACGGTGCTGTTCATCGACGAGGTGCACCGGTTCTCCCGCACCCAGCAGGACGCGCTGCTCGGCGCCGTCGAGGACAGGCTGGTCCTGCTGGTGGCGGCGACCACCGAGAACCCGTCGTTCTCGGTGGTGTCACCGCTGCTGTCGCGCTCGCTGGTGCTGCAGCTGCAGTCCCTCGGCGAGGACGACGTCCGCCGGCTGCTGCGCCGTGCCGTCACCTCCGAGCGCGGGCTGAACGGCGCGGTGGAGCTGGCCGCCGAGGGGGAGGACGCGCTCGTCCGGCTCTCTGCCGGTGACGGCCGCCGGGCGCTCACCGCGCTGGAGGCGGCCGCCGACGGGGTGCTCGGTGCGGGCGGCTCGGTGGTCGATCTCGCCGCCGTCGAGCGGGCGGTCACCGAGGTCGCCGTCCGCTACGACCGGGCCGGCGACCAGCACTACGACGTGATCAGCGCGTTCATCAAGTCCATCCGCGGTTCCGATCCGGACGCAGCACTGCACTACCTGGCCCGCATGATCGTCGCGGGGGAGGACGCCCGGTTCATCGCGCGCCGGCTGATGGTGCACGCGTCCGAGGACATCGGCCTCGCCGACCCGACCGCGCTGCCCGCCGCGACGGCCGCCGCCCAGGTCGTCCAGCTCGTCGGGATGCCGGAGGCGCGGCTCGCACTGGCCCAGGTCACCGTGCACCTGGCGACCGCACCGAAGTCCAACGCGGTGATCACGGCGATCGACGCGGCGATGGCCGACGTCCGCTCCGGGAAGGTCGGCGGGGTGCCGGCGCACCTGCGAGACGGGCACTACGCGGGGGCGCAGAAGCTCGGGAACGCGGTCGGCTACCGCTACCCGCACAGCGACCCGGACGGCGTCCTGCGCCAGCAGTACCCGCCGGACGACGTGGTCGGCACCGACTACTACACGCCGTCCGGCCGTGGCTTCGAGCGGACGCTCGCCGAGCGGGTCCCGAAGCTGCGCCGGGTCGTCCGCGGCACGGGGGACTGAGCTCAGCCGGTCGTCAGCGTCAGGTTCAGCGCGCTGGTCGCGGTCCGGACCGGCGTGAAGTAGCTGGTGCAGTTCCCCGAGCCGCCCGCGCCGGTGTGCACACCCTGGGCCTGGCCGCCCGAGGTGATGTAGGGGGCGCCGGAGTCGCCCTCCCGGGCGCACGCCCCGACCGCGGTGAGGCCGGACTGCTGCTCGCCCTCGAAGTTCACCGTCACGTCGGTGCGCTGGACGGTCCCGCAGGACCGGCCGCTGGTGGAGCCGTGCAGGCAGACCGACGACCCGACCGGCGCGACCGAGGTGCCGCGGACCCGGGTCCCGGCCACCGTCGCCGAGGCGCTGCCCTGCTCGACCGGGATCGCGCCGACGTCGACGCCGTCGCCCGCGGTGCGCCCACCGGAGCCGATGGTGCTCTGGTCGGCGGCGTACCAGGTGGCGGACCCGCGCAGGCAGTGCCCGGCCGTGATCACCCAGTCACCCGCGCTGTCGGACGCGGCGAAACCGGCCGTGCAGCGCCTGCTCCCGTCGCTGATCGTGTCGCCGCCGGACACCGCGGCCTGCCGCCGCGGCACCGCCGGTACCCGCTCCACCCGCACCACGGCCGGGTCCAGGCCCGCGGTCAGCTCGCCGGCGAGCCGGCCGGCGTCCGGACCCTCGACGACGTCGAGCACCAGATGCGCGGTCCGCGGGTCGATCCCGTAGGACGCCAGCCCGTCCGGCAGGCCGGCCGCGGTCCGGTCGCCGAGCGCCCGCAGCGCCGCCGACGGGTCGCGCCGCGGCCCCTCCCGGAGGACCGGCGTCGCGCCGAGCGCGCCCAGCACCGCCGCCGGCGCCGGGTCCCAGATGCCCACCATCAGCCGGCCGTCCTCGAACCAGGTCCCGGCGAGGGCGTCGCCGGCGGCCGCCGTCACGGCGGGCACCAGCTCCGCGGCGGCGGTCTCGGTGAGCGCCGACGGGCCCACCGGCGGCACCGGTGCCGCCGCCGCCGGCACGGCGACGCCGAGTGCGATCACGGCGGCGCCGGCGAGGGCGGCGAGCGACAGGCGGTGCGGGCGGCGCAACGGCACGGGGGAGGTCCTCCGGGGAGCGGGCGGGGTGGCACCCGGCTCAACGAGCCCGCGGCCGTCCGGGTCACGCACAGCGGCAACCCCGGAAGGAGTGACAGAGAGTGGACGCCCGATCGGCGCAGAGGTTGCCTCGGAGGGCCGAAAGTCACTACCCCGCGTCTCCACATACCGCAAATTGAGCATGTTGATTGACCCCGATCGGCTGTGTCGCCAGGGTTTGATCGCAGGCCGGGGTGCGGCCGAGCGGACCTGCGGGCCCGCCGGGACCCGGCAGGAGGACACCGAGCGTGCCGACCGACCCTCCGGGACCGGGCGGAACCGCCGGGGTCGCAGGGACGGGATGCGGCGGGGCCGCATCGGAGGAGCGCTGGCACGATGCATGACGGACTCGCGGTGACCGAACCGGCCGTTGGCGGCGGCCCGGCCGTGGACGGCGGTGACCCACCGGCCGGCCCGCCGGAGGCCCGGACCGCTGCACCCGACCTGCTCCCGCCGGAGCTCCTGCAAGCCGCGGTCGCCGGCGACCAGCAGGCGGTCGCGCTGCTGCTGTCCCGGGTCCAGCCCCAGGTCGAGCGGTTCTGCCGGGCCCGGCTGGGCCGGCGGGAGACGACCCTCGGCTCGGCCGACGACGTCGCCCAGGACGTCTGCATGGCGGTGCTCGCCGTGCTGCCGGACTACCGGCTGTCCGGGATGTCGTTCCGCGCGTTCGTGTTCGGCATCGCCCGGCACAAGATCGCCGACGCGTTCCGGGCGATGGCGCGCAACCGCTGCGACGCGGTCGAGGAGCTGCCCGAGCGGATCGGCCGCGAGGAGGACCCGGAGCAGGTGGTGCTCGACGCCGAGCGCAACGACCGGCTCACCGACCTGCTGGGCATCCTCGGCCGGCGCCAGGTCGAGATCCTCACCCTGCGGATCGCGGTCGGCCTGACCGCCGAGGAGACCGCGGACGCGCTGGGATCGACCCCGGGCGCGGTCCGGGTCGCCCAGCACCGGGCGCTGCAGCGGCTGCGCCGCGAGCTGGAGGAGCGGGCGGCCCGCCGGGACGGGTCGCCGGCCCCGGCCGCCGCGCACCCGCCGGTGCCTCGCCCGCGCACGGCCCGGCCGGCCGCCCCGGCGGCGATCCCGGCGCCGCGGCGCCCCCAGCAGACGGATCAGGCGGACCGGGCGCCGCGGCCGGGCGCGCCCGCCGGCCTGCCGGTCGCGGTCTGAGCGGCCCGCCGGACGGCGGGCCCGCCCGATCACCGGTCGTCCCCGCGGACCGGTGGCCGCGGACGCGTGACGCGCCCACCGTCGTCGGCGCGCTGCTGATGAACCTGCTGACGATCCCGCTGGTCGTCTTCACCACCGCCGCGCTGGTGGTGCTGTACGGCGAGCTGCGGTCCCGGCTGGAGCCGGGCACCGGAACGGCGGCCTTCGCCGACGAGCTCGACCGCCGGTGACCGGCGGATCCCGGCCCGGGAACGGGGAGTAGCCTGGTCGACGGTTCCCGGGCCGGACGGACCGAGGGGAGGGCCCCGTGATGAGCACCGCCGTGACCAGCACCGCAGGGTTCGCGCGCGCAGTGCCGTCCCGCGTGCCCTCCCGCGCGCGGTCCTCCGCCGCGTCCGACGAGCCCTACCCGGGCCGAGCGCCCGGCGCGGGCTCCTGACCCGGCCCGCGATCGGCAAGCCTCCCGGCGCGCCCGCGTCGTCCCGCCGTACGGTGTCCCCGCGCAGCGACCCCGCGTCGCCGGCGCACCCGTCGCCGTACCCGTCACGAGAGACCTTCCGGTGCAGACCCACGAGATCGTCCGCCGCTTCACCGCCCACTTCGAGCAGGCCGGGCACACGCCCGTGCCGAGCGCCTCGCTGATCCTCGAGGATCCGCAGCTGCTGTTCGTGAACGCGGGCATGGTCCAGTTCAAGCCGTACTTCCTCGGCGACGTGCCCGCGCCCTACCCGCGCGCCACGTCGATCCAGAAGTGCGTCCGCACCCCGGACATCGACGAGGTCGGCAAGACCACCCGGCACACCACCTTCTTCCAGATGGCCGGGAACTTCTCCTTCGGCGACTACTTCAAGCGCGGCGCCATCGAGTTCGCCTGGTCGCTGATCACCCGCAGCCAGGACGACGGCGGCTACGGCTTCGATCCGGAGATCATCTGGGTCACCGTCTACCACGACGACGACGAGGCGATCGAGCTCTGGAAGGAGATCGCCGGCCTGCCCGAGGAGCGGATCCAGCGCCGCGGCGGCGACGACAACTACTGGGACATGGGCGTGCCCGGTCCCGGCGGCCCCTGCTCGGAGATCTACGTCGACCGCGGCCCGGAGTTCGGCGCCGAGGGCGGCCCGGAGGCCGACGAGGACCGCTACCTCGAGATCTGGAACCTCGTGTTCATGCAGGACGAGCGCGGCGAGCTGTCCCCGAAGAAGGGGCACCCGCCGATCGGCACCCTGCCGCACAAGAACATCGACACCGGGATGGGTGTCGAGCGGGTCGCGTTCCTGCTGCAGGGCGTCAACAACGTCTACGAGACCGACCTGGTCCGCCCGGTGATCGCCAAGGCCGAGGAGCTCTCCGGCAGGCGCTACGGCGAGAACGCCGAGGACGACGTCCGCTTCCGGGTCATCGCCGACCACGCCCGGTCCTCGATGATGATCGTCGGCGACGGCGTCACCCCCGGCAACGAGGGCCGCGGCTACGTGCTGCGCCGGCTGCTGCGCCGGATCGTGCGGTCCGCCCGGCTGCTCGGCGTCACCGGGCCCTGCCTCGGCGAGTTCGCCGCCGTCGTCCGGGACGCGATGTCGCCCACCTACCCCGAGCTGGCGACCGACTTCGAGCGGATCTCCGCGGTGATCCGGGCCGAGGAGGACACCTTCCGGGCCACCCTCGCCGCCGGCGAGCGGATCTTCTCCGGCGCGGTCTCCGAGGCCCGCCGGGAGCGGCGCACCGTGCTGCCCGGCGACCAGGCGTTCCAGCTGCACGACACCTACGGTTTCCCGATCGACCTGACCCTGGAGATGGCGCAGGAGGCCGGGCTGTCGGTGGACCGCGAGCGGTTCACCGCCCTGATGGACGAGCAGCGGTCCCGCGCCAAGGCCGACGCGGCCGGGCGCAAGGTCGGGTTCGTCGACGCCTCGGTGTACCGGGCGGTGCTCGACACGCACGGCGCCACCGACTTCCTCGGTTACCAGACGCAGCGCTCCGAGGCCCGGATCGTCGGGCTGCTCCGCGACGGCGCCACGGTGCCGGCCGCCGAGGAGGGCGACGCCGTCGAGGTGCTGCTGGACCGGACGCCGTTCTACGCCGAGGCCGGCGGTCAGCAGGCCGACACCGGCGTGCTCACCGGCGCCTCGTTCGCGATCCGGGTGGACGACGTCCAGTCCCCGGTGGCCGGCCTGCGGGTGCACCGCGGCGTCGTCACCGCCGGCACCGTCACCCTGGACTCCGAGGTCGTCGCCGAGGTCGACCGGGTGCGCCGGGCCGCGATCTCCCGCGCGCACACCGCGACCCACCTGGTGCACGCCGGGGTGCGCGGGGCGCTGGGCAGCTCCGCCGCGCAGGCCGGCTCGCTGAACGCCCCGGGCCGGCTGCGGTTCGACTTCACCTCGCCCACCGGCGCCGTCGACCCGGCGGCCCTGGTGGAGATCGAGGAGGAGGTCAACTCGGTGCTCCAGGAGGACCGGGAGATCCAGACCTACGAGACGACCATGGACGAGGCCCGCAAGCTGGGCGCCATGATGCTGTTCGGCGAGAAGTACGGCGACCGCGTGCGGGTGGTCGACATGGGCGACTACTCGCGTGAGCTGTGCGGTGGCACGCACGTGCGCCGCACCGGCGAGCTCGGCCTGGTCCGGGTGCTGTCCGAGGCGTCCATCGGCTCCGGCGTGCGCCGGGTCGAGGCGCTCGTCGGGCTGGACGCGTTCCAGCACGCCACCACCGAGCACCTGCTGGTCAACCAGCTCGCCGAGCAGCTCAAGGCCCGGCCAGAGGAGCTGCCGGACCGGATCGCCGGCCTCGTCGAGCGGCTGCGCACCGCCGAGCGGGACCTGGAGAAGCACCGTGCCGAGGCCGTCCTGGCCTCCGCCGGCAGCCTCGCCGGGCAGGCCGAGGACCTCGACGGCACCGCCCTCGTCGCGGTCGCCGCGCCGGACGGCGTCGGCGGCAACGACCTGCGGACCCTCGCCGCCGACGTCCGCGGCAAGCTCGGCGACCGGCCCGGTGTGGTCGCGCTGTTCGCGGTCGCGGACGGGAAGGTGTCCTTCGTCGTCGCCACCACGAAGGCGGCCCGGGACGCCGGGCTGGCCGCCGGGAAGCTGATCCCCGAGTTCGCGCCCGCCGTCGGCGGCCGCGGCGGCGGCAAGCCCGACCTGGCGCAGGGCGGCGGGACCGACCCGTCCGGGATCGACGCGGCGATCCAGAGGCTACGCGCCGCGATCCGCGGATGACCAGGACGCGCGGGCGGCGCCTCGGCATCGACGTGGGCGCCGTCCGGGTCGGCGTCGCGATGTGCGATCCGGACGGGATCCTCGCCACCCCGGTGGAGACCGTCCCGCGCGGCGACCGGGACGACGGCGACGAGCCGGCCGTGCGCCGGATCGCGGAGCTGGTGGCCGAGCACGACGTCGTCGGCGTCGTGCTCGGCCTGCCGCGGGACCTGCGCGGCGAGGACGGCCCGGCCGCCCGGGCCGCCCGCGAGTTCGCGACCGCGCTGCAGGCCGGGCTGGACGTCCCGGTGGAGCTCACCGACGAGCGGATGACGACCGTCGTCGCCACCCGGCAGCTGGCCGGGCGCGGGGTGAAGGGCCGCCGGCAGCGCGCCGTCGTGGACCAGGCCGCTGCCGTGCAGATCCTGCAGGGCTGGCTGGACGCCGGGCGCTGAAACCCTTGCACCTGGACATGATCGACATCAGCGGCCGGCTGCTCGCCCGGGTCACGGGACCGTTACCCTCCATGCCGTGACCGGCGCCGGCGAGAACGACCTGAACCGACGGTCCCGGACACGGGACCGGACGTGAGTGCCCCGGTGACCGCGCCGCCCGTCCGCCACCGCCCGACGCCCGTTCACTACCGCAGGCGACGGCTGGCCCTGCTGGCCTCGGCGCTGCTGGCCGGCGCGGTCCTGGTGGCCGCGGCGGTCTACCTGACCGGGCCCGACGACTACGTCGGTTCCGGCAGCGGATCGGTCGTCGTCCGGGTGCAGGCCGGCGACTCCACCTCCGCCATCGGCGACCGGCTGGTCGCCCAGGACGTCGTGCGGTCCCGGGCCGCGTTCCTCGACGCCGCCGCGCGGGAGGCCGGCATCCAGCGGGTCCAGCCCGGCTTCTACGAGCTGCGCTCGCAGATGTCAGGCAGCTCCGCGGTCGACGGGATGCTCGACCCGGAGCGCCGGGTCGGGTTCATGGACGTCAAGGGCGGCGTGCAGATCGATGACACCAGCGCCCCCAACGGCACCGTCAGCCCGGGCGTGCTGACCCAGATCTCGCAGGCGACCTGCCTCGGCGGCGCCGACGGCGAGCCCGTCTGCACCGGCGTCGACGAGCTGCGGGCCGCGATGGCCGACGCCGACCCGGCCGACCTGGGTGTGCCCGAGTGGGCGCACGCGGGATACCGGAACGCCGCACCGGAGCGCCGGATGGAGGGCCTCGTCGCACCCGGGCCCTACGACATCGACCCGCAGGGCGCACCGCAGGACGTGCTGCGCGAGGTGCTCACCACCTCCGCCGAGCGGCTCGCCGACGCCGGGCTGTCCGGCGAGGGCGCCTACCGGACGCTGATCGTGGCGTCGATCATCGAGAAGGAGGCCCTCGACCCGGACATGCCGAGGGTGGCCAGGGTGATCGAGAACCGGCTCGCGGTGAACCAGCGCCTGGAGATGGACTCCACCGTCAACTACCCGCTCGACGTGCAGGCGCTGCGCACCACCGCCGAGGCCCGTGGCACCCCGGGGCCGTACAACACCTACCTGAACACCGGGCTGCCACCGACCCCGGTGGCGTCGGTGTCGGTGACCGCGCTACAGGCCGCGGAGAACCCGCCGGACGGCCCGTGGCTGTTCTTCGTGCGGTGCACCACCGTGGGCGAGTCGTGCTTCGCCGCGAGCTACGACGAGCACCTCGCCAATGTGACCAGGGCCCGCGAGGTCGGCGCGTTCTGACCGGTCCGGTCACTGCCCCCAGAGACCGGCCGGGGGTTTCGGTGACGGCACGGCCGTCGCGTCGGTGACGACGGCGGCGCCGCGGGCCAGTGCCCGGGTGTCGGTGTCGTCGAGCACTCGGGCCGGGAACGGGTCGGCCGCGGCCCGGCGGGTCAGCCCGGGCACCGGGAGCCCGCGGTCCGACCCGGCCAGCACCAGGTTGCCGAACCGGCGACCGTGCAGCACGTCCGGCGCCGCGATCAGGGCGAGCTCGGCGAACGCGGCACCCGCGGTGGCGATCTGCCCGGGCAGGAACGGCCAGGGTGCGCCGTCGCCGAGGTTCGCCACGTGGATGCCGGTGGGCGCGAGCACCCGGCGGACGGCCTGCAGGAACTGGGCGGTCGTCACCTGGGCGGGGGTGCGGGCGCCGGCGAACACGTCGAGCACGACGAGATCGAACGCGCCGGCCGGGAATCGGTCGAGGCTGGCCCGCGCCTCCGCGGTGACGATGCGCAGCCCGTCGCCCTCGTCCGGGCCGGGCAGCCGGTGTGCGACCAGCTCGGCCAGTGCGGCGTCCAGCTCGACGACGGTCTGCGCCGAGCCCGGGCGGGTCGCGGCCAGGTAGCGGGCCAGCGTCCACGCGCCGCCGCCGAGGTGCAGCACGCGCAGCGGCACCGCGGGCGGGGCGGCCAGGTCGGCGACGTGCGCGATCCGCCGGACGTACTCGAACTCCAGGTGCTCGGGATCGTCGAGGTCGACGTGCGACTGGGCGGTGCCGTCGAGCAGCAGGGTCCACGACCGGGGCCGGTCCGGGTCCTGCACCAGCTCGGCGATCCCGTGCTCGACCTCGGTACCGGCGTCCATCCCGCCATCCTGCCGGGCCCGCGCGCGGCACAGCGGTGCCGGAGCCCGTTTGTCCCCATGTGCCCGGATCATCCACAGGTCGACGACCCGGGGATCCGGACGGCGCCGGGTGCGGCAGGTTCGGGGCATGGACCTCGATCTGCTCGGCCCGCTCGGTGCCGCCGCCGGTGCCGCCGCCGGTGCCGCCGCCGGTGCTGCAGCCGGTGCGGCTGCGGGGGCCCTGACCCGGCTGGTGCTGCGGCGCCGGGCGCGGGTGACCGCCCCGGGCTGCGTGGGCGGGGCCGCCGTACTGGGCGGGGGGCTCGGGCTGCTCCTGGCGGGCGGCCTGGTGGCCGCCCGATGGGTGCCGCTGCTGGCGGTGCTGTGCTGGCTGGCGGCGGCGGGCACGAGCACCGATCTGGCGCACCGCAGGCTGCCGAACGTGCTGACCCTGCCGGCGCTGCCGCTGGTGCTGGCGGCGGCCGTCCCGGCCGGTGCCGGCGCGGTGCTGCGCGGCGCCGCGGGGGCGGTGCTGCTGGCCGGGGCCTACGCGGCGGTGCACCTGGTCTCGCCGGCCGCGATGGGCGCCGGCGACGTGAAGCTCGCCGGGCCGGTCGGTGCCGCGGTGACCGTGCCCGGCTGGACCGGGTTGCCGGTCGCGGCGGCGCTGGCGGTGCTGCTGTCCGGGGTGGTCGCGGTGCTCGCCCTGGTGGCCGGGCGGGCCCGGTGGGCCGGTGGCCTGCCGCACGGCCCGGCGCTGCTCGGGGCGGCGCTGGCCGTGCTGCCGGCCGCGGTGGTCCCGGTCGTGTCCGGGACCGTGACCTGCTCCGGGGCCGTGACCGGTGGGTGAGAGGATGGACGTCGTGCTGCGATGGATCACCGCCGGGGAGTCCCACGGCCCGGCCCTGGTGGGTGTGCTGGAAGGCATGGTCGCCGGAGTCGGGATCACGACGAAGGAGCTGCAGGCCGAGCTGGCCCGCCGGAAGCTGGGCTACGGCCGCAGCCCGCGGATGGCGTTCGAGGCCGACGAGCTCGAGGTGATCGGCGGGATCCGGCACGGGATCACCCAGGGTGGTCCGGTCGCCGTCCGGATCGCGAACACCGAGTGGCCCAAGTGGGAGACGGTGATGGCGGCCGATCCGGTGGACCCGGAGCTGATCGCGAACCGGGCCCGCAACGCGCCGCTCACCCGGCCCCGCCCCGGGCACGCCGATCTCGCCGGGATGACCAAGTACGGGTTCGACGAGGCCCGGCCGGTGCTGGAGCGGGCCAGCGCCCGGGAGACCGCGGCCCGGGTGGTGCTGGGCACCGTCGCGAAGGCGTTCCTGGAGCAGGCGCTCGGGGTGCGGATCGTGTCGCACGTCGTCGCGATCGGGGCGGTCGACGCCCCCGACGACGAGCCGCTGCCCGGCCCGGACGACCTGGAGCGGATCGACGCGAACCCGGTGCGTGCCTTCACCGAGGCATCCGGCGCCGCGATGGCCGCCGAGATCGACGCCGCGCACGACGCCGGGGACACCCTGGGCGGGGTGATCGAGGTGATCGCCTACGGGATGCCGGTCGGCGTCGGGACCTATGTGCAGGCCGACCGCAGGCTGGACGCCCGACTCGCGTCCGCGCTGATGGGCATCCAGGCGATGAAGGGCGTCGAGATCGGCGACGGCTTCCGCACCGCGCACCGCCGCGGCTCGGTCGCGCACGACGAGATGGTCCCCGCCGGCGGGCCGCACGAGGGCCCGGCGGGCACCGTGCCGGTCACCCGGCTGACCAACCGGGCCGGTGGCATCGAGGGCGGCATGACCAACGGCGAGCCGGTCCGGGTCCGGGTCGCGATGAAGCCGATCTCCACCGTGCCCCGCGCGCTCCGCACGATCGACACCGTCACCGGCGAGGAGGCGACCGCCATCCACCAGCGGTCCGACGCCTGCGCCGTCCCGCGGGCCGGCGTCGTCGTCGAGACGATGGTGGCGCTGGTGCTCGCGCAGGCCGCGCTGGAGAAGTTCGGCGGGGACTCGCTGGCCGAGACCCGCCGCAACGTCGCAGGCTACCTGGCGGGGGACGCCCGGTGACCGGCGCGCAGGGCGGGCCGGGCCCGGCGCCGGAGGGTCCCGTGCCGGGACCGGACCGGGAGGGGCGGCCGTTCCTGGTGCTCGTCGGCCCGCCCGGGTCGGGCAAGTCGACGATCGGCTCGCTGCTCGCGGAGCGGCTCGGGCTCGGCTTCGCCGACACCGACGCGGTGATCGTCGAGCGGATCGGCAGGCCGATCGCAGAGATGTTCGTGCAGGAGGGTGAGGCGGCGTTCCGGAAGCTGGAGCACGAGGTCGTCGCCGAGCAGCTGCGGGCCGGGCACGGCGTGCTCGCGCTCGGCGGCGGATCGGTGCTCGACGCCCGGACCAGGGAGCTGCTGCGCGGGCACCGGGTGGTCGCGCTCGAGGTCGACCTCGCCGACGGGATGCGGCGCACCGGCATGTCCACCGCGCGCCCGCTGCTGGCCGGGGTGAACCCGCGGGCCACCTTCCGGGCGCTGCTCGCCGACCGGGCCCCGCTCTACGCCGAGGTGGCGACGGTCCAGGTCAGCACGGTGCGGCGCAGCCCGAACCAGGTCGTCGCGGCGGTGCTCGGCGGGCTCGGTCTGCCCGGCGGCGAGGCGGCCGACGCCGCACCGGACGCCGAGGACCCGCACGACCGGCCCACCCCGCGCGCCGACTCGGCACTGCCGGCGCCCGGTTTCGGCGCCCCCGGCACGGACCACCCGATGGAGACCCGATGACCGACCTCCGCCTCCCCGAGCTGCCGGACGCCTCCGGTGACCGCGAGCCGGACGGATCGGTCCGGATCGCGGTGAACGCCGAGCGGCCGTACCCGGTGCTGGTCGGGGCGGGCATCGCCGGCCGGCTGGCCGAGGTCGTCGCCGGGACCGACGCGGGGCGGGTGCTGCTCGTGCACCCCCCGACCCTGGCCGACCGCGCGGAGACCGCCCGGGCGGAGCTGGCGTCGGGCGGGCTCGCCGCGTTCCGGATCGAGGTCGCCGACGCCGAGGCCGGCAAGACCCTCGATTCGCTCGCCGCCTGCTGGCAGGCCTGCGCCGAGGCGGCGCTGACCCGCTCCGACCTCGTCGTCGGGTTCGGCGGGGGAGCGGTCACCGACCTGGCCGGGTTCGTCGCCGCCACCTGGATGCGCGGGGTCCGCGTCGTGCACGTGCCGACGACGCTGCTCGCAATGGTCGACGCCGCCGTCGGGGGGAAGACCGGCATCAACACCGCCGCCGGGAAGAACCTGGTCGGGGCGTTCCACGAGCCGTCCGCGGTGCTCGTCGATCTCGACACGCTCCGCACACTGCCGCGCGAGGAGCTCGTCGCCGGGTCCGCCGAGGTCTGGAAGGCCGGGTTCATCGCCGATCCGGTCATCCTCGACCGGGTGCGGGCCGATCCGGTCGCCGCACTCGACCCGGCCGGTCCGGTGCTCGCCGAGCTGGTGCGCCGCTCGATCCGGGTGAAGGCCGACGTGGTCGGCGCGGACCTGCGCGAGTCGCACCTGCGGGAGATCCTCAACTACGGCCACACCCTCGGGCACGCCGTGGAGCGGCGCGAGGGCTACCGGTGGCGGCACGGCAACGCCGTCTCGGTCGGCCTGGTCTTCGCCGCGGAGCTCGCCCGCGCCGCGGGCCGCCTCGACGACGCCACCGCCGACCTGCACCGCGAGGTGCTGGAGCTGGTCGGCCTGCCGACCTCCTACCAGCCGGGTGTGCTGGCCGAGCTGATCGAGACGATGCGGGGGGACAAGAAGTCCCGCGCCGGCACACTACGGTTCGTCGTGCTCGACGGGCTGGCGAAGCCGGCCCGCCTGGAGGGCCCGGACCCGGCACTGCTGGAGGCCGCGTACGCCGCGATCAGCGGCTGAGACGGCGCTGACGGAGCCCGGCCGCCTGAACAGCGGTGTGTGCCGGGACCCCGCGGGATTCCGGCACACACCCGGCCGCGGGTCAGCCGATCGCCGGGTGCGTCTCCGACCGGAACGCCTGGACGATCAGCACGATCCCGGTGGCCACCGCGAACGCGCCGACCAGCCACAGCAGCGCCAGGATCCCGGAGGCGGGCCAGACCAGCAGCAGCACACCGAACACGACGTCCAGCGCGGCCCGGACCGCGATCCAGCCCCACGGCCCGCCGTGCTTGCGGACCTCGTTCGCCGAGATCGCGGTGATGACACCGGCCATGATCGCCCAGAAGGCGATCACGAACAGGATCGCGAGCGCCGCCGACGCGGGCAGCGTGAACGCGACGACACCGGCGATGACCGAGACGACGCCCTGCGCGATCGTCCAGCCCCAGCCGGGGCGCTCGGCCCTGTGCCGGATGCCGAGGACGATCGCGGCGATGCCGTCGACCAGCGCGTACGCCGCGAACACGAAGATCAGCGCCAGCAGCGCCAGGCCCGGCGTGAACAGCACCGCGAGCCCGAACGCCAGTACCAGGACGCCCCGCAGCACGACGAGCGCGCGCACCCGCTTGGAGACCGCGCCGTCCGCGGTCGGAGCCACCGGTGCCGATGCGCCGGGCCCGTCCTCGATGTTGGCCGTGTCCGCCATGTCTTGCTCTCCGTCCGATCAGGATTCCAGGGTTCGTCGTGCGTCCGGGGCCTGCGGGCCGCCGTCGACGGGCGGGTCCGCGGTCGTCGAGCCGGACGTCGGCTGGTCGAATGGTGCCTCCCCGGCAGCGGGCTCGATCGGGCCGAAAGTCCCGCCCGTCCCGGCCCCGTCGGCGGGCGGGCCCGGCGCCGGCCCGGCCGCCGCCGGGGTGCTGCCGAGCAGCGCGTCCAGCCACTGGGCCCGCGGGTCCGCGTCCACCAGGAGCAGCTTCACCAGCAGCGTCAGCGGCACCGCCAGTACCGCGCCGAGCGGCCCGAGCAGCCAGGCCCAGAAGACCAGCGCGACCAGCGTGACCGACACCGACAGGCCCACGGCGGTGCCGACGAACCGGGGCTGCACCAGCGAGGTCAGCACGAAGTTGACCAGGATGAACACCGCCGCCACGGCGAGCGCCGATCCGGGCCCGCCGGCCAGCAGCGCCAGCAGCACCGGTGGGAAGAAGCCGATCCAGAACCCGATGTAGGGGATGTAGTTTGTGATGAACACCAGCAGCCCCCACAGCACCGCCAGCGGCACCCCGAGCGCGGCCAGCACCACCGCGTCGATCGCACCGGTCACCAGGCCGACCACCGTGGTGACGACCAGGAACCGCCGGGTCCCGCCGGCGAAGCGGCGCAGCGCGGTGGCGACCGCCGGGCGGGCGGCGGCGACGGCGTCGAGCCGCGCCGAGGCGGCCGTGGACTCGATCCCCAGGAACAGCAGCAGCGAGAACAGGAAGACCAGGTTCCCGGCCAGCCCGGCGACCTGCAGCAGCAGTCCGGCGGCGAGCGTGGTGATCCGCCGGGCGTCCAGCGAGGACGCCATCGCCTGCAGCTGCTCGGTGCCCACGCCGAACGCGGCGGCCCGCGCGGCACCAGCCGGGCGATCGAGACGACCAGCACCGCGGACAGCACCAGCAGCAGCCCGTAGATCGCGAGCAGCAGCATGGTGGTGGCGATCCACCCGGGCACCCCGGCGCGGCGCAGCCTGCCGTGCAGCGGATGCACCACGATCACCACGACCAGCGCCAGGAACACCGGCCCGACCAGCCAGGCGGCGGCGTACAGCCCGGCGGCCGCCACGACGGCCGCGGCCGCCCCGACCAGCAGGGTGACGGTGCGGGGGAGCGGGGCGTCCTCGGGCATGGTGATCTTCTAGCGCCCGGCGGCCGCCCCCGGTAACGGACTTACGGCCCTGTTCGCCGGGTGCCCGGGGTGCGTCGTGGAGGATGGCCCGGTGCGAGCGGACATCCGGGATCCGATCGCGCGCCTGCGCCGCCTCCCCGAGCGGTCGCCGCTGATCGGGCATGCGGGCCGCGCCGTCGACCGTTACCGGTTGCAGCGGGGCAACCACCTGTCCGCCGCGGTCGCGTTCTACACGGTGATCGCGGCCGTCCCGCTGGCGATGGTGCTGTTCGTCGCGGTCGGTGTTCTGGTGTTCTGGCGGGCGACGTCACCGGAGGACCTGGTGGTCGCCGTCGAGATGGCGTTCCCGCCCGGGCTGATGGCGGCGATCGAGCCGGTGCTGGCGGCGGCGGCCGAGCAGCGCGGCTCGCTGGTCGGGATCGGCGCGCTCGGCGCGCTGTGGGCGGGCACCACCTGGACGTCGTACCTGCGGGAGGCGCTGTCCGCGCAGTTCCGGCTTCCCGCGGTGCGGCAGCCCAGCCGGCAGCGGGGTCGGGACGCGGCGGGACCGGTAGGCGCTCAGCCGCCGAAGGCCGCCACGAACTGCTCCGCCGACGTCGCCCGGTACACCATGTTGGTGCGCTGCACGTCGTCGAGCGGTGCGCTGGGCGCGTCGGTGTAGCGGTGCCCGGGATAGACGGTCGGGTTGCCCTTCAGCGACGCCAGCTGCTGCAGCGAGTGGTACATCTGCGCGGCGTCGCCGCCCGGGAAGTCGGTGCGCCCGCAGCCCTGCAGGAACAGGGTGTCCCCGGCGACGAGCCGGTCCCCGTCCGGGTTCTGCACCAGGAAGCACTGGCTGCCCGGGGTGTGTCCCGGGGTGTGCAGCAGCCGGATCCGCAGCGCGCCGATCTCCAGCACGTCGTCGTGGTCGTGCGGGGTGAGATCGGTCGCGGACAGGCCGGTCACCCGGGTCACGTAGTCGGCCTCGGCCCGCTGCACGTGCACCGGAACCGGGTGCCTGCCGAGCAGCTCGGCCAGCCCGACCAGGTCGAAGCCCATCATCGATCCGCCGACGTGGTCGGGATGGTGGTGGGTGGCCAGCACCCCGGTGAGCCGCATGCCGTCGGCGTCGAGCGTGGCGAGCAGGTCGTCGGGGGAGTACGCCGGATCGACGACGACGGCCTCCCCGGACTCCCGGTCCCCGATCAGGTACGAGAAGTTGACCATCTGGGTGGCCACCGGGTCGCCGACGGCGTAGTCCTGGCCGGAGAGCAGCTGGCGGAAGTACAGGCCCATGCGCGTGACCCTAGGACATAGGGTCGGGCGCATGAGCCACCCCGACCGGCGCGACCGCCTCCGCACCCTCCTGCGCGCCGCCGGGCTGGACGCGCTGCTGGTCACCGACCTGCTCGACGTCCGGTACCTGACCGGGTTCACCGGCTCGAACGCCGCCGCCGTGATCGCCGCCGATCCGGCAGGGGACCTGCTGTGCACCGACGGCCGCTACCGGGCCCAGGCCGGTGCGCAGAGCCCGGACCTGGAGCTGGTGATCGACCGGCCGAGCGCTCCGGCGGCGGCCGCCCGGGTGCCCGCCGGCGCGACCCTGGGCTACGACTCCGCCGTGTTGACCGTCGACGGTCTGGCCGCCGTGCGGGACGCGGCGCCCGGCCGCCGGCTGCTCCGCGCCCCGGGCCTGGTCGGCGGGCTGCGCGCGGTCAAGGACGCCGCCGAGGTGGACGCCGTCCGGCGGGCCTGCGAGCTGGCCGACGCCGCGCTGCGCGGGCTGCTCGACGCGGGCGGGCTGGCCCCGGGCCGGACCGAGCGGGAGGTGGCGGCGGACCTGGAGGACCGGATGCGCCGGCTCGGGGCGGACGGGCCGGCGTTCGCGACGATCCTCGCCGCCGGGCCGAACTCGGCGGTCCCGCACCACCGGCCGACCGCCGCCGAGCTGCGCCGTGGCGACCTTGTGAAGATCGACTTCGGGGCGGCGCTGGACGGCTACCACTCCGACACCACCCGCACCTTCTGCCTCGGCCCGGCCGCCGGATGGCAGCGCGAGCTGCACGCGCTGGTCGACGCGGCCGCTACCGCCGGGCGGGCCGCGCTGGCCGACGGCGCCGTCGTCACCGACGTCGACGGCGCCGCCCGCGAGGTCGTCGCCGACGCCGGGCATGCCGAGGAGTTCCCGCACGGCCTCGGGCACGGCATCGGCCTGGCCGTGCACGAACCGCCGTGGCTGACCTGGACCGGGCTCGGGACGGTCCCGGCGGGCACGCTGGTCACCGTGGAGCCGGGGGTCTACCTGGACGGCCGCGGCGGCGTCCGGATCGAGGACGTGCTGCACGTCGTCGCGGGCCGCCCGGCCGAGCCACTGACCTCGCTGCCGCGCGAGCTTGTCGAGGTCTGACACCGGGTCCGGCCTGGCCGCGCCGCGCCGCCGATCTACGTCATCCGTCCCGGCCGGGCCGTGACGGGCCGCCGCCGTCGTGCCGTCAACCGTCCGGCGCGGGTCTGCGCGCGCCGCTCGTAGGGTCCGATCATGTCAGCCGCCGCGGCCCGGCCGGGCGGACCCGAACGGTGCGGAGCGGGGGTGGCCCGGACGGCGCCGTGACCGGACGAGGCCGCCGACCGCGGCCGCGACCCGCAGAAGGAGCAGCGTGGCACGAGCCGCGGCCCGGCCCACCGCAGCGCCGGAGAGCAGCGACACCGACCCGCCCCCCGCCCGACCCACCGGATCCGCGCCCGGCCGCCGGCTGCTCCCGCTCGCCGGGGTCGCCGTCGCGATCGGGATCTTCGAGCTCGCCCCGCGCGCCGGTCTCGTCGACGACCGGTTCCTGCCGCCCGCGTCGGCGATGTTCGCGGCACTGGGCGGGCTGCTCGGCGACGGCGCCGGGCTCTGGATCCCGGTCGCCCAGACCCTGCAGGGCTGGGCGCTGGGCCTCGGGCTCGCGCTGGTGCTCGCGCTCCCGCTGGGCATCCTGATCGGCTCGGTGTTCCTGCTGTTCATGGCCAGCCGCTCGATCGTGGAGTTCCTCCGCCCGATCCCGTCGGTCGCGCTGATCCCGCTCGCCGTGCTGGTGTTCGGCGCCGGGCTGGAGAGCAAGGTCTTCCTCGCCGCCTGGGCGGCCACCTGGCCGATCCTGCTGCAGACCCTCTACGGGGTGCGCGACGTCGATCCGGTGGCCACCGAGACCGCGCGCTCGTTCGGGGTGTCCAGCCGGGAGCGGCTGCTGCGGGTGACCCTCCCCAGCGCGCTGCCCTACGTCGTCACCGGGGTGCGGATCTCCTCGGCGGTGGCACTGATCCTGGTCGTCACCGCCGAGCTGGTGCTGGGCGCACCCGGGCTCGGCCAGGAGATCAACATCGCCCGGCAGAGCGCCGCCGTGGACACCATGTACGCCCTGATCATCGTGACCGGGCTGATCGGCTGGGGGCTCAACGCCGGGCTGGCCCGGATCGAGGCCCGGCTGCTGGTCTGGCACCCGTCGCACCGCGAGCAGAACCGATGAGCGCGCCGACCCGTTCGACGCGGACGCTCGGGCTGGGGCTCGAGGTGACCGTCCCGGTGCTGCTGCTGGTGGCCTGGGCGGTGGCGTCCCTGGGCAGCGAGTCGTTCTACTTCCCGCCGCTGACCGACATCCTGCGGGCGTTCGGCGACACCTGGCTGTTCGACCGGGTCGGCAGCGACGTCGTCCCCAGCCTGTCCCGGCTGTTCGCCGGCTACCTGATCGCGGTCGTCGCGGCGGTCGGGACCGGGGTGGCGCTGGGCCTGTCCGACACCGCGCGGCGGATGTGCGATCCGGTCGTGCAGTTCCTGCGGGCGGTCCCGCCGCCGGTGCTGATCCCGGCCGGGATCCTGGTGCTCGGCGTCGGCTCCACGATGAAGGTCGCGCTGATCGCGTTCGTCTGCTTCTGGCCGATCCTGCTGAACACCGTCGACGGCGTCGCCGGGGTCGATCCCACACTGCGCGAGACGGCGCGCAGCTACCGGATCCCGCGCGGCGAGTACCTGCGCCGGGTCGTGCTGCCCTCCGCGTCGCCGCAGATCTTCGCCGGTGCCCGGGTCAGCCTGTCCATCGCCGTGATCATGATGGTGGTCTCGGAGATGGTCGCCAGCACCGAGGGCATCGGCTACTTCGTGCTGCAGTCCCAGCGCACCTACGCGATCACCGAGATGTGGTCCGGGATCTTCCTGCTCGCCCTGCTCGGCTATGCCCTCAACGGCCTGTTCCTGCTCGTCGAGCGGCGCGCGCTGCGGTGGCACCGCGGCGCGCGGGCCGGCTCGGCCTGACCTCCCGGGAGGCATCTCCATGCTGCACGTCGAACACCTGCGGATGGTCTACGGCGAGGGCACCCGATCGGCGTTCGAGGCGGTCGGCGACGTGTCCTTCGCGGTGACCGAGCAGGAGCTCGTGACGATCGTCGGCCCGTCCGGCGCGGGCAAGACCACCCTGCTCAAGTGCGTCGCCGGGCTGCTGCCGCAGACCGGCGGCACGATCACCCTGGACGGCGAGCCGGTGGACGGCCCGCCGGAGAAGATGGCGCTGGTCTTCCAGGACTACTCGCGCTCGCTCTACCCGTGGATGACGGTCGAGCAGAACGTCGCGTTCCCGCTCAGGCACCGCAGGCTCGCCGCCGACGCGCTCGCCGACCTGGTCGCCGACACGCTCGGCTCGGTCGGTCTGGCCGGTGCGGGCCCGAAGTACCCGTGGCAGCTCTCCGGCGGCATGCAGCAGCGGGTGGCGATCGCCAGGGCGCTCGCCTATCAGCCGGAGATCCTGCTGATGGACGAGCCGTTCGCCTCGGTGGACGCGCAGACCCGGGCCGACCTGGAGGATCTCGTCCTCGACCTGCGGGCCCGCTACGGCATCACCGTGCTGCTGGTGACCCACGACATCGACGAGGCCGTCTACCTCAGCGACCGGGTCGTCGTGCTGACCCCGTCGCCGACCGAGGTCGCCGAGATCGTCGACGTCGGCCTGCCCCGCCCGCGCGACCAGGTCGGCACCAAGGAGCTGGCCGAGTTCACCCGGCTGCGCGGCCACGTCTGGCGCTCGATCAAACGCCCCACCAGCCCCGAACCGACGTCCGCCTGACCGGAAGAGAGTGATCATGGGAGAGCCACGCCGGAGAGGCGCCCGCGTCCGCGCGGTCGCCGCACTCGCCGCAGTGGTCGCGCTCGTCGCGACCGGCTGCGGCGGAAGTGCCGACGGGGACGGGGAGGGCCCGACGACCGTCCGGGTCGGCACCCTGCCCATCGCCAACGCGGCCGGGATGTACCTCGGGATGGAGCAGGGCTTCTTCGCCGAGGAGGGCCTGCAGATCGAGCCGACGGTGCTGCAGGGCGGCAACGAGATCGTGACCGGGCTGGTCTCCGGCGACTACGACGTCGGCTTCGTCGGCTACATCTCGGCCGGCGTCGCGGCCGGTCGCAACGTCCCGGTGTGCGTGCTCACCGCGAGCGACGCCACCGGCACCACGGCCGAGGACGACTGGCAGGTCATGGTCGCCGGGCCCGGCAACACCATCTCCTCCCCGCAGGACCTCGTCGGGAGCCCGGTCGGGATCAATGCGCTCGGCGGCGTCGCCGAGGTGCTGATCCGCGCCGCACTCGACCGGGAGGGCGTCGATCCGGCGTCCGTCGAGTTCATCGAGGTGCCGTTCCCCGAGGTGCCCGCGGCGATCGCCGGCGGCCGGGTCGCGGCGGCGTACACCGCGGAGCCGTTCGTGACGACCGTGCTCGACCAGGGCGGCGAGGTGGTGTTCGCACCGCAGTCGGCGCTGGCACCGGAGTACCCGAACGGCGCCTACGCGGCGAGCCGCCAGTTCGTGCAGGGTGAGCCGGACACCGTCGAGCGGTTCACCCGGGCGATGGAGCGCTCGCTCGACCACGCCCGGGACAACCCGGACGCCGTCCGCGCCACCATCCCGACCTTCACCCAGATCCCGGCCGAGCTCGCCGAGCGGATGCGGCTGCCGGTGTTCACCTCCGAGCTGGACCGGGCGGCGATCGACGAGCAGATGGGCTTCATGACGCAGTACGGGGTGGTCGAGGAGGCCCCCACCGCCGACGAGCTGATCTGCGGCTGAGCCGGGCACCCGGGCGGGTCAGTCCGCGGCCCGCCCGAGTGCCTCCCGCCACGGCACCCTCGATCCGGTCCGCAGCACCGAGCGGTGGAACACCCGCGCCGCGAGCCACCCGAGCGCCGCGGTCGAGGCCAGCATCAGCAGCACCGTCGTCACGATCTGGACGGTGGTCGCCGATCCGTCGGCGATCCGCAGCGGCATCAGGATCGCCGGGAACGGCGGGATCCACGCCAGCACCGTCGTCAACGGCGAGTCCGGTGAGCCCAGGTGGTAGAAGGCGGCGCCGTACATCAGGAACAGGCTCAGCATCAGCGGTGTGGTCGTGGAGTTGATGTCCTCCTGCCGGGACACCATCGAGCCGGCCGCCGCGTACAGCACCGCGTAGAATGCGAACCCGAGCACGAACCAGCCCAGCACGCTCGCGAACACCCCGACGGCGGTCGCGGTCAGCGTCAGCAGCCCGGTCCCGAGCCCGGCCGCCAGCCCGACGACGCCGTAGGCCGCGAGCTGCAGCAGCCCCACCGCGCCGATCCCGATGATCTTGCCCCAGAGCAGGTGCAGCGGCCGGATGGTGGACAGCAGCAGCTCCACGACCCGGCTGGACTTCTCCTCGACGACGCCCATCGCCACGTAGGTGCCGAAGCCGAGGATCTGGCCGAACATCAGGAACAGCGCGGCGACGCTCAGCGCGGTCCGCTGGCCCGCCTCCGGATCGGGCGGGTCCAGGGCGTCGACGGTGAGCACGGCCGGCCCGGTCCGCTGCGCCAGGGTCTCCGGGCCGACGCCCAGCCCGGCCAGGGCGGCGTCCCGGGCCTGCCCGGCGAGCGCGGCGTCCAGCACGGCGCCGAGCCCGGACGGGAGCTCGGAGTCGACGACGGCGACGGCGCCGCCGTCGCCGGGGACCAGCGCGACGTCCAGATCGCCGGCCTGGACGGCGGCCCGGCCCTCGTCGGCGGAGCCGAGCGGACGGATCTCGACCGGGACGCCGGCCCGGTCGGCGGCGGTGGCGACGTCGGCACCGAGCGGTGCGTCGCCGACGACACCGACCGTGGACCGGTCCGGTTCGCCGGAGCCGGAGAACACCGAGAACGCGATGATCCCGCCGGCGATCACCAGCAGCACGATCAGGTTGCTGACGACGAAGCTGCGCTTGACCACCTGGGCGCGGAACTCGCGGCGCGCGACCAGCCGCACCGCGCGGCGGGCGGACGGGGGCGGGGCGTCCATCAGGCCACCACCTCGCGGTAGAGGTCGCTCAGCGACGGGACGTGCACGGTGAAGCCGTGCACCGGGCCGGTGGCGAGCGCCGCGGCGAGCACCTGCTGGTCGTCGGCGCGCTCGTCGAGGACCAGCGTGGTCCGCCCGCCGGTGGCGTGCTCGACCCGCACCCCGGGCACCCGGTCGGCCCAGCCGGGCGGCGCGGCCGGGGCGTGCACCTCCAGCCGGATCCCGCCGCTGCGGCGCACCTCGCCGACCGACCCGACGGTGCGCATCCGGCCGGCCGCGATGATCCCGACCCGGTCGCAGAGCCGTTGCACCAGGTCGAGCTGGTGGCTGGAGAAGAGCACCGGCACGCCGGTGCGGGCCTTCTCCCGCAGCACCTCGCTCATCACGTCGACGGCGACCGGATCGAGCCCGGAGAACGGCTCGTCGAGCACCAGCACCGCCGGATCGTGCACCAGCGCGGCCGCCAGCTGGACGCGCTGCTGGTTGCCCAGGCTGAGCGCGTCCACCGTGCTGCCCAGCCGGTCGGCGATGCCGAGGCGGTCCACCCAGTGCGCCGCGGCGCGCCGGGCGCCGGGCCGGTCGACGCCGTGCAGCTCGGCCAGGTAGGCGAGCTGCTCGCCGACCGTCATCTTCGGGTACAGCCCGCGCTCCTCGGGCATGTACCCGATCGTCCGGCGCACCTGCAGGTCGACCGGGCGGCCGGCGAGCCGGACCTGTCCGGCGTCGGCGGCGAGCACGCCGAGCACGATCCGCATGGTCGTCGTCTTGCCGGCCCCGTTGGAGCCGACGAAGCCGAGGATCTCGCCCGGGCGCACGTCGAAGGAGACCCCGTCGAGCGCGACGGTCCGGCCGTAGCGCTTGTGCAGCGCGTCGATCTCGAGGGTCACGATCCGGCCCCGCCCAGGAACAGCCCGGCGATGACGAACCCGGAGGTGTTGAACACGACGTGCGCGACGACCGCGGGCCACACCGAGCGGGACCGCTCGTAGAGCAGCGCGCAGACCACGCCGAGCAGCAGCGCGACCACCAGCACCACGTTGATCCCGTGCGCGAGCGCGAACACCGCCGAGCTGGCGGGCACCGCGACCCACACCCCGTAGCGGCGCAGCGCGCCGTACCCGATCCCGCGGAACAGCAGCTCCTCGGCGAACGGGACGAGCAGCGCCCCGGTCAGCAGCACCCCGGCGAACACCAGCGGACCGCCACCGCCGAGCGCGTCACCGAGGAACTCCTGCGGGTTCGACATGTCCCCGGTGACCTGCTGGTAGCCGTAGCCGAGCAGGCCGGCCAGCACGCGCGCGACCAGCCCGGCCGCGGCGGCCACCAGCAGCCAGCCGACGGTGGTGCGGCGCAACCCGATCGCGGGCAGCCACCGGACCCGCATCGCGAGCACGGCCAGCGCCGCGACCAGCGTCGCGGCGCCGGTGACCGCCAGCAGCGGCACCGCCCCGGGTACCCCGCCGCCGCCCACGAACAGGGCCGCGCCGCCGGCGATGCTCAACACCAGGTACAGCACGGCGCCGGTGAGCAGCTCGGTCCAGCCCAGCGCCGGGCGGCCGGGCGGGCCGGCGCCGATCCGCGGGCCGGCGGCACCCGGCTGCTCCGCCGGCTGTCCTGCCGGCTGGTCCGTGGCGGACGGCTCCGCCGTGGTCGTCCCGTCGTCGGTCATCGTGGCCCCCCTCGCACACCGCTGTCGGTGGCCTCCGACGCTAGGGCCCGGCGCCGTCCGCCCGCGTCGGCACCGGGGACGAGATCACCGGCCCGCCGGTCTCGTCCCCGGGGACGAGCCGGCCGCGGGGGAGCGTGGCCCGGACCGTCCAGCCCGGGCCGTCCGGCCCGGCGGACAGCTCGCCGCCGAGCAGCGCCACCCGCTCCCGCATGCCGACCAGCCCCAGGCCGGAACCGGCGTCCTCGGGCCGGTGCCCGGGCACCGGGCCGCCGTCGGCGACCTCGACGGTCACCTCCGCGGGACCGTGCCCGATCCGCACCGCGGTGGCCGAGCGGCCGGCGTGCCGGAGCACGTTGGTGAGCGCCTCGGTGACGATCCGCTGGGCGAACAGCTCGGCGTCACCCGGCGGCTCGGCCGGGCTGCCGGTGACCTCGGCGCGCACCGGCAGCCCGGCCTCCCGGGACGGGGCCAGCAGCCGGTCGACGCCGTCCGGGTCGAGGACCAGCCCGTGCGGGTCCGGGGTGGAACCGGCCAGTTCCGGCAGCACCTCGGCGATCCGCCCGCCGGACTCGGCGATGTGCGCGAGCGCCTCGGCCCGCACCGCCGGGTCGGCCGCCATCCGGGCCGCCCCGGCCTGCACGGCGATCGCGGACACGTGGTGCGCGACGACGTCGTGCAGCTCGCGGGCCATCCGCAGCCGTTCCCGGCCGACGACGTCGCGGTCCTCGGCGTCGGCGCGTTCCCGGCGCAGCTGCTCGGTCGCCCGCCGGTGCCTGCCGACCAGCACCCCGGCCAGCCACAACGGGACGACGGCGAGGAACGACAGCGCCGTCGCCGTGCCGGAGCCCAGCCGCTCCCAGGTGCCGAACAGCGCCCCGCCGATCGCGACCAGCGCGGACGAGACGACGGTGGCGGTCCCGGAGCGGAGCACCGGTGCCCGGGTCGCGGCGCCCCACACGAGCAGGCTCCAGCCCATCTCGGCGAACATGTTGGCCCCGCCCAGGCCGCCCGCCGCGAACGATCCGGCACCCGACACCAGCAGGGCGGGCACCGGGGCGGTCCGCCACCAGGCGATCGCGGCGAACTGCACGGCGACGACGAGCGCGGTGGCCGGATCGGTGAGGGGCAGCCGCAGCAGGCCCAGGAACAGGTCGACCTGGTCGTCGCCGGTCAGCCCGGCGGGCAGCGTCGCCGGCACCGTCGCGAGCAACGCCGCGACGGCGAGGAACGCGCCCAGGGTGAGCAGCCCGGCCCGGTCCGGCAGCGGAGGGACCCGGCCACGGAGCCCACCGGTCGCGCCGGAGTCCCCGGGGTCCCCGGGGCCGCCGGGGTCCCCGGGGCCGCCGGGGTCGCCGGGGTCGCCGGGGTCGCCGGGGGAGCGCAGTACCCCCAGCACCCGGCGCATCGCGGCGAGCACCGCCCGCGCCTGCCCGCGCAGCTCCCGCAGCTCCGTCTCGGTCACCGCGGCCCGCCCGGGCATGGCGTCGCCGAACCGGGCCGCCCGGTCGACCAGCCGGTGCAGCCCGGCCAGCACCCCGCTGCCGATCTCCTCGGCGATCCGGGCCCGCTCGGCGTCCAGCGCCGCCGCCCGCCGGTGCCGCCCGGTCTCCCGGCGCTGCTCGGCGGCCCGCCGGGCCGCGGCCCGCGTCCACCGCCCGGTGACCGCCCCGATCAGCACCAGCACCGTCGCGTTGAGTCCCATCCCGACGACCGCCCCGACCTGCTCGCCGATCTCCTGCGAGGTCGGCAGCCCCCGGGAACGGACGAGTGCGGGGATCGCGAGGGCGACCGGCAGCGGAAGGACCAGCCAGCCGGCGGCCCGGCCGGGCGAGCGCGCGACGGCGAACGCGAGGAACCCCCACCCGAACACGCCGAACGCGCCGACCAGGGTGAGCTGCGCGGCCATCAGGGCGGCCATCAGCAGGTAGGTGCCCCGCGGCCGCTGCCGGCGCAGCAGCATCGTCGCAGCCTGTGCCGCGGCGAGCACCGATCCGACGACGACCGCGACCGCCGGATCGGCCAGCACCCCGCGGACCAGCGGATCCCCGGAGAACAGCGAGACGAGTTCCTGCGCGCCGAGCAGCAGCACCAGCGCCGCCAGCGCGAGGTCGCCGGCCCGGGTCCCGGGCACCGGCTCCGGATCAGCGGTTGCCCGGGTCACCCGCACGTCCCGCGCCACCGCCGGTGTCCCCGGGGCCGTTCCCGATCAGGCCGTGCTCGTAGGCGAACACCACCAGCTGCACCCGGTCCCGCAGGCCCAGCTTGCCGAGCAGGTTCGACACGTGCGTCTTCACCGTCGTCCCGCCGAGCACCAGCCGGTCGGCGATCTCGGCGTTGGACAGGCCGGCCGCGACCAGGGCGAGCACCTCGCGCTCCCGCTCGGTGAGCGTCCCGGCGGGTCCGGTGTCCGGCTCCGCCGGGGCCGGTACGAACGAGCCGACCAGCCGGCGCGTCACCGACGGGGCGAACAGCTCGTGGCCTGCGTGCACGGTGCGCACCGCGACCTGCAGGTCCTCCGGCTCGACGTCCTTCAGCACGAACCCGGACGCGCCGGCCCGCAGCGCGTCGTAGACGTGCCGGTCCAGGTCGAATGTGGTGACCACCAGCACCCGGATCGCCGGGTCGCGCAGCGCCCGGATCCGCCGGGTGCCCTCGATCCCGTCGGTCCCCGGCATCCGGACGTCCATCAGCACGACGTCCGGGCGCAGCGACTCGGCCAGCTCGGCCGCCGCGGCGCCGTCGGTCGCCTCCCCGACGACGTCGATGTCCGGCGCCGCCGCCAGCACCGTCCGCAGCCCGGCCCGGACCACCGCCTGGTCGTCGGCCACCACCACCCGGACCGTCATCCGCACCCCCGTCCGTCCGCGCACCGCCCGCGCACCCGCGAGCTCCACCCGGCATCCTCGCAGGTGGCCCCGGCCGGTATCCTCGTCCGTCAGGTGCGCACCGCCCGCGTGGGTGGGTGCGCCCGGCGCACCGCTCGTCCGGCGTGACTCGCCGCCCGGTGCCGACAGCCAGACCCCGACACCCGATCAGGAGAGCGCGCACGTGGCGACCACGAACGACCTGAAGAACGGCCTGGTGCTGAACCTCGAGGGCCAGCTGTGGACCGTGACGGCGTTCCAGCACGTCAAGCCCGGCAAGGGCGGTGCGTTCGTGCGCACCACGCTGAAGAACGTGATGTCCGGCAAGGTCGTCGACAAGACGTTCAACGCAGGCACCAAGGTCGACACCGCGACCGTGGACCGCCGCGACATGACCTACCTGTACCGCGACGGCGCCGACTTCGTGTTCATGGACAGCGACACCTTCGACCAGATCCCGATCTCGGAGAAGGCCGTCGGCGACGCCGCGCGGTACCTGCTGGAGAACGCCTCCGCCCAGGTGTCGCTGCACGAGGGCGAGCCGCTGTTCGTCGAGCTGCCCACCTCGGTGGAACTCGTCATCTCGCACACCGACCCGGGCCTGCAGGGCGACCGCTCGACCGGCGGCACCAAGCCGGCGACCCTGGAGACCGGCGCCGAGATCCAGGTGCCGCTGTTCCTGGAGAGCGGCACCCGGGTCAAGGTCGACACCCGGGACGGCCGCTACCTCGGCCGCGTGAGCTGAGGTGCGCGCACGCACCAAGGCCCGCAAACGGGCCCTGGACATCCTGTTCGAGGCCGAGGCGCGCGCCGAGGCGCCGCTGGAGGTGCTCGCCGCCCGCCGGGAGTCCGACGACGCGCCCCCGGTGCAGGAGTACGCCGGGAAGCTGGTGGAGGGCGTCGCCACCCACCTGGAGCGGATCGACCAGCTGATCGCCGAGCACGCCGAGGGCTGGAGCGTCGACCGGATGCCCGCCGTCGACCGCGGGCTGCTCCGGATCGGCGTCTACGAGCTGCTGTGGGTGGACGACGTCGACGACCCGGTGGCGATCACCGAGGCCGTCGAGCTGGCCCGCACGCTGTCCACCGACGACTCGCCGCGCTACGTCAACGGCGTGCTCGGCCAGATCTCCGACATCGCCGAGCACCTGCGCGCCACGCTGTAGGGCCCGCGCACGACGACGGCCCGCATCCCCTCTCCGCGAGGGGGTGCGGGCCGTCGTCATCCGAGGTACCGGTCGGTGGCGGCCGGGGGGACTGTGCTGAGACCCCCGGCCGCCACCGCCGGGCCGTACACCGGACGCGCCGCCCTTCCCCTGGGGCGCGACCGGTGCGGACCCGATCATCCCACCTGGCCGCCCGGGCGTGCCTCGGGAGGTAGCACACCCCACTCGATGAGCTGGTCGGTCAGCTCACCCGGGGACATGTCGTAGATGATCGCCAGCGAGCGGAGGTCCTCGGCGCGGATCGAGAGGACCTTGCCGTTGTAGTCGCCGCGCTGGCTCTGGATGGCCGCCGCGTAGCGGGCCAGCGGGCCCACCTTGTCCGCGGGCAGCTGCTGCAGCCGCTCCAGGTTGATCACGATCTTGGTGGCCGGCTCGCTGCCGGACGGGATGCGTCCCTCGGGGAGCAGTTCGGCCACCGGCACCCCGTAGAAGTCGGCCAGCTCGGCCAGCTTCTGCACGGTGACCGCACGGTCGCCGCGCTCGTAGGAGCCCACGACGACCGCCTTCCAGCGTCCGCCGGACTTCTGCTCGACGCCGTGCAGCGACAGCCCCTGCTGCTGCCTGATCGCCCGGAGCTTCCCCCCGAGCGCCTTGGCGTAGTCGCCCATCGATCCCCTCGTTCCTGACGGTGGCGTGCCGGCGGCGGACGGGTCGGTCACCGGCGGTGCGCCGGACCCCGCCCCGCCGTAGCCCCTGTGGGTGGTCCCCGGTCTCCGGCGGTGAGCCCGGTGCCGCGTGGCGCGTCCGGATCCGGTGTCCGTCGCGCGCCCTGCGACACTGCTGCACGTTCCCTGTTTGATACGGAGAGTAATCTTCCGGGTCGGGTCCGGCGCGGTCAAGTTCGACCCCCTGCTCGGGGGGTTGACGAGCGGTTTCCCACACGAACGGGGCAGTCCGTGTCCCTCGTCAGCGGTAGCGGTGGGTGCCGGGGCACGGGGTGGACCACACCTCCCGGGGCCCCCGCATGGGCAGAATCGGGTATCGCATGACGACCGCCGCGGACGACCACGGCCACTGCGGATCGTCACCGGACCGTGACCTCGATCGGGTGGTGGGGGTGTGGCCCGGCTCGCCCTGTGACGCGCTGCGGCCGGGCCGCGGTGCCCCAGCGCCGGTTGCTAGGTTGGTGCGGCAACACCGTCCTTTAAGACCCGTCCGGTGAGGCGGGGAAGGAGCACACCTCGTGGCGCAGAACCGCCGCGGGGACGTCGGTGCGCAGGATCCCGGCCGGGAACTGCTCAGCGCCGCCGACGTCACCCGCACCATCGCGCGCATCGCGCACCAGATCATCGAGAAGACCGCCTTCGGCCCGGACAGCCCGGACGATCTCGTCCTGCTCGGCGTCCCGACCCGGGGTGTCCACCTGGCGCACCGGCTGGCCGCGGCGATCGCCGAGTTCACCGGCGTCGCCCCCGCGGTCGGGTCGGTGGACGCCACCCTCTACCGCGACGACCTGCGCCGCGGCCCGGCCCGCGCGCTGGAGTCCACCGCCGTCCCCGATGGCGGGGTGGACGACAAGCTCGTCGTGCTCGTCGACGACGTGCTGATGTCCGGGCGCACCACCCGCGCCGCACTGGACGCGCTGCGCGACGAGGGCCGCCCGCGGATCGTCCAGCTCGCCGTCCTGGTCGACCGCGGGCACCGTGAGCTGCCGATCCGCGCCGACTACGTCGGCAAGAACGTGCCGACCTCGCGCTCGGAGCAGATCCTGCTCTCGCTCACCGAGATCGACGCCCGGGACGGCGTCTGGATCACCCAGGAGGTGCCCTCGTGAGGCATCTGCTCTCGGTCGCCGATCTCGACGCCAGCGAGGCGACGGCGCTGCTGGACACCGCCGACCGGCTGCGCCAGGCGCTGCTCGGCCGCGAGGTCCGCAAGCTGCCGACGCTGCGCGGCCGGACGGTCATCACGATGTTCTACGAGAACTCCACCCGCACCCGGGTGTCGTTCGAGATCGCCGGCAAGTGGATGAGCGCGGACACGGTGAACGTCGCCGCGTCCGGCTCGTCGGTGTCGAAGGGCGAGTCGCTGCGCGACACCGCGCTGACGCTGTCCTCGATGGGCGCCGACTGCGTGGTCGTCCGGCACCCGGCCTCCGGTGCGGCGCACCGGCTGGCGCAGTGGGTGGACGCGTCCCGGGAGGCGACCGGCACCCCGACCGCGATCGTGAACGCCGGGGACGGCACGCACGAGCACCCCACCCAGGCGCTGCTCGACGCGGCGACGCTGCGGGACCGGCTCGGCGGGATCGCCGGGCGGCGGATCGTGATCGTCGGCGACGTCCTGCACTCGCGGGTGGCCCGGTCCAACGTGCTGCTGCTGGCCACGCTGGGCGCCGAGGTGGTGCTGGTGGCGCCGCCGACGCTGCTGCCCGCCGGGGTCGAGCAGTGGCCGTGCCGGATCGCGCACGGCCTGGACGCCGAGCTGCCGGCGGCCGACGCGGTGATGATGCTGCGGGTGCAGGCCGAGCGGATGCACGGCGGTTTCTTCCCGTCCGCCCGCGAGTACGCGATCGGCTACGGCCTCTCCGCGGACCGGGCCGCGCTGCTCGCCGGGCACGCCGTGGTGCTGCACCCGGGCCCGATGGTGCGCGGCATGGAGATCGCCCCCGCGGTCGCCGACGCGCCGAACTCCGCCGTCCTGCAGCAGGTGCGCACCGGTGTGCACGTGCGGATGGCCGTCCTCTACCACCTTCTCGCCGGAGCACCGGAGTGAACAGCATGACCGACCTCCTGATCACCGACGCCCGGCCCTACGGCGGCGACCCGACCGACCTGCTGGTCACCGACGGCGTCGTCACCGCCATCGGCACCGGCCTGGACGCCCCCGAGGGCGTCGAGGTGCTCGATGCCGGCGGCGCGGTCCTGCTGCCCGGCTTCGTCGACCTGCACGTGCACCTGCGCGAGCCCGGCGGGGAGGAGTCGGAGACGATCGAGACCGGCAGCCACGCCGCGGCGCTGGGCGGGTTCACCGCCGTGTTCGCGATGCCGAACACCGACCCGGTCGCCGACTCCGACGTCGTCGTCGAGCACGTGTGGCGGCGCGGCGCCGAGATCGGCCTGGTCGACGTGCACCCGGTCGGCGCGGTCACCGTCGGGCTCGGCGGCGAGCGCCTCGCCGAGCTGGGCACGATGGCGAACTCCCGGGCCGCCGTCCGGATGTTCTCCGACGACGGCCGCTGCGTGAACGACCCGCTGATCATGCGCCGCGCGCTGGAGTACGCCTCGGCGCTGGACGCGGTCGTCGCCCAGCACGCCGAGGACCACCGGCTCACCGTCGGCGCGCAGGCGCACGAGGGCGCGGTCGCGGCCCGGCTCGGCCTGACGGGCTGGCCCGCGACGGCCGAGGAGACCATCGTCGCCCGGGACTGCGCGCTGGCCCGCGAGGCCCGCGCCCGGCTGCACGTCTGCCACATCTCGACCGCCCGCACGATCGACGTGCTGCGCGCGGCGAAGGCGCAGGGCGTGCAGGTGTCGGCCGAGGTGACCCCGCACCACCTGCTGCTCACCGACGGCCGGCTGACCGGCTACGACCCGGTGAACAAGGTGAACCCGCCGCTGCGCACCGCGGAGGACACCCGCGCGATGCGCGAGGCGCTGGCCGAGGGCGTGATCGACGTCGTCGCCACCGACCACGCGCCGCACGCCGCGCAGTACAAGGACACCGAATGGCAGGCCGCCAAACCGGGCATGCTGGGCCTGCAGACGGCGCTGTCGGTGCTGATCGAGACGATGGTCGAGCCGGGCCTGCTGGACTGGCACGGCGTGGCGCGGGTGCTCTCCGAGCGCCCGGCCGAGATCGCCAGGCTGGCCGACCAGGGCAGGCCGATCGCCGAGGGCGAGCCGGCGACGTTCGCGCTCGTCGACCCGGACGCGGTCTGGACGGTGCGCGGCGCGAACCTGGCGAGCAAGGCGGCGAACACGCCGTACGAGGGAATGCGGCTGCCCGGTGCGGTGGTCGCGACGGTCCTGCGTGGCCGGATCACCGCGCGGGACGGGAAGGTTCAGGCATGACGAGCACGGGCAGCGCACGGAGCACGCGGGACGGTGGCGGCGGGGACGGTAGCGCCCTGCTGGTCCTCGAGGACGGCCGGATCTTCCGCGGCGAGTCCTACGGTGCGACCGGCCAGAGCCTCGGCGAGGCCGTGTTCACCACCGGGATGACCGGCTACCAGGAGACCCTGACCGACCCGTCGTACCACCGGCAGATCGTGCTGCAGACCGCACCGCAGATCGGCAACACCGGCTGGAACGACGAGGACGACGAGTCGGCCCGCATCCAGGTCGCGGGCTACGTGGTCCGCGACCCGTCCCGGCGGCCGTCGAACTGGCGGGCGACCGGGTCGCTGGAGGACGCGCTGCGCGCCCAGGGCGTCGTCGGGATCGCCGGGATCGACACCCGGGCCGCGGTTCGGCACCTGCGCGAGCGGGGCGCGATGCGCGCCGGGGTCTTCTCCGGCGACGCGCTGGCCGACGACGACGAGCTCGTCGACCGGGTCCGGCAGAGCCCGCAGATGGAGGGCGCCGACCTCTACGGCGCCGTCACCACCGCCGAGCCCTACGTGGTGCCCGCGGTGGGGGAGCGCCGGTTCGTCGTCGCCGCGCTGGACGTCGGGATCAAGTACAACACCCCGCGGATGATGGCCGCCCGCGGCATCGAGGTGCACGTGCTGCCCGCGTCCAGCACGATCGAGGAGATCGAGTCGCTGCGCCCGGACGGGTTCTTCGTCGCGAACGGCCCCGGGGACCCGGCGACCGCCGACGGGCCGGTCGCGCTCACCCGGCAGGTGCTCCAGCGGCGGATCCCGCTGTTCGGCATCTGCTTCGGCAACCAGATCCTGGGCCGCGCGCTCGGCCGGGACACCTACAAGCTGCGCTATGGGCACCGCGGCATCAACATCCCGGTGATCGAGCACGCCACCGGCAGGGTCGCAATCACCTCGCAGAACCACGGCTTCGCCGTCGCCGGCGAGGCGGGCGAGGAGTTCGACACCCCCTACGGCCGCGCCGCGATCACCCACACCTGCCCGAACGACGGCTGCGTGGAGGGCATGGCCGGGATCGACTTCCCGGCGTTCTCGGTGCAGTACCACCCGGAGGCGGCGGCCGGCCCGCACGACGCGACCGACCTGTTCGACCGGTTCGCCCAGCTCATGACCGACAACCCGGTCGGCTACGCCGGTGTCGCCGCGCGCCGCCCGGACGGCGCCGGGCCGGTGCCGTACCCGGCCCCGGACGACCGCCCGGATCAGCACGACCGCCCGGATCAGCACGACCTTGCGGACCGGGACGCCCTGCCGGACCCGGCGGCCGGCGGCCCCGCGCCGGATCCCGATCCGGCCACCGGCGCCGTGTCCGGTCCCGCCACCGGCGATCCCGGTGCGGCCGGCGGCGCCGTCCCCCGGCCCGTCCGGCAGGCACCGGCGCAGACCGCGCAACCGTCCCCGGTGGCGCCGCCGTCGGCGACGGCGGGCCCCTCGGTCGACCTGAACCCGGACCGCGCCGCCGGCCCGGCCGGCCCGGCCGGTGTCGATCAGGCCGGCCCGGCCGGTGTCGGTCAGGCCGGCCCGGCCGGTGATCCCGCACCGACCACCCGGCTGCCGGTCACCCCGCCCGGCGGCGCCCCGGCGGCCGGCCGGGCCGGTGGCGCCCCCGTGCCCGGCCCGGCCGACGAGCCGCCGACCAGCAGGCTGCCCACCGTGCCGGGCCCCGGCACGCCGGACCCGCTGACCGCGCCGTTCTCCGACATCGAGAACGCGCTGCGCCGCGAGGGCGGTGCACCCGACGGCCCGGCCGCGCCGCACACCCCCGAGCGCGACGCCGATCCGGTGACCGGACGGTCCGGCCCGGTCGACGACCGACCCTGGCCACCACCCCCGGCCGGAAGCGCCGACGCCGAGCAGGCCCGGCAGGAGGAGAACTGATGCCCCGCCGCGACGACATCGACCACGTGATGGTGATCGGCTCCGGGCCGATCGTCATCGGCCAGGCCTGCGAGTTCGACTACTCCGGGACCCAGGCGTGCCGGGTGCTGCAGGCCGAGGGCATCCGCGTCTCGCTGGTCAACTCCAATCCGGCGACGATCATGACCGACCCGGAGTTCGCCGACGCCACCTACGTCGAGCCGATCACCCCGGAGTTCGTCGAGAAGGTGATCGCCACGGAGCGGCCGGACGCGATCCTCGCCACCCTCGGCGGGCAGACCGCGCTGAACACCGCGATCGCGCTGCACGAGAACGGCGTGCTGGAGCGCTACGGCGTCGAGCTGATCGGCGCCGACGTCGAGGCGATCCAGCGCGGCGAGGACCGGCTCAAGTTCAAGGACATCGTCACCTCGATCGGCGGCGACGTCCCGCGCTCGCGGGTCTGCCACTCGATGGAGGAGGTCCGCGAGGCCGCCGCCGAGCTCGGCCTGCCGGTGGTCATCCGGCCGTCGTTCACGATGGGCGGGCTCGGCTCCGGCCTGGCGCACTCGGCCGAGGAGCTGGAGCGGCTGGCCGGCGCCGGGCTCGCCGCGTCCCCGGTCACCGAGGTGCTGATCGAGGAGTCCGTGCTCGGCTGGAAGGAGTACGAGCTCGAGCTGATGCGCGACCACCGCGACAACGTGGTCGTCGTCTGCTCGATCGAGAACCTCGACCCGATGGGCGTGCACACCGGCGACTCGATCACCGTCGCGCCGGCAATGACCCTGACCGACCGCGAGTACCAGCACATGCGCGACGTCGGGATCGCCGTGCTGCGCGCGGTCGGCGTCGACACCGGCGGCTGCAACATCCAGTTCGCGGTGCACCCCGAGACCGGCCGGCTCGTCGTGATCGAGATGAACCCGCGGGTCTCCCGGTCCAGCGCGCTCGCCTCCAAGGCCACCGGCTTCCCGATCGCCAAGATCGCCGCCCGGCTCGCGGTCGGCTACACCCTCGACGAGATCCGCAACGACATCACCGGCGAGACGATCGCCGCGTTCGAGCCGACGCTCGACTACGTCGCGGTCAAGATCCCGCGGTTCGCGTTCGAGAAGTTCCCGGGCGCCGATCCGGAGCTGACCACGACCATGAAGTCGGTCGGCGAAGCGATGGCGCTGGGCCGGTCGTTCGCGGAGGCGCTGGGCAAGGCGATGCGCTCGATGGAGCGCGCCCGGGCCGGTTTCTGGACCGCGCCGGACCCGGACGGCGAGCCCGAGTACACCGTCCCGGTGGACGGCCGCATCTACGAGCTGGAGCGGGCGCTGCGGACCGGCCAGAGTGTGACCGACGTCGCCAAGAACTCCGGCGTCGATCCGTGGTTCGTCGACCAGATCGCGCTGCTCGGCGAGCTGCGCGCGGAGATCGAGGCCGCCCCGGTGCTCGACGCCGCGCTGCTGCGCCGGGCCAAGCGGCACGGCCTGTCCGACCGCCAGCTCGCCGCCGTGCGGCCGGAGTTCGCCGGCGAGGACGGCGTCCGCTCGCTGCGGCACCGGCTCGGGATCCGGCCGGTCTACAAGACCGTCGACACCTGCGCCGCCGAGTTCGCCGCGAGGACGCCGTACCACTACTCGGCCTACGAGACCGACCCGTCCGCCGAGTCCGAGATCGCCCCGCAGACGTCGAAGGCGAAGGTCCTGATCCTCGGCTCCGGGCCGAACCGGATCGGGCAGGGCATCGAGTTCGACTACTCCTGCGTGCACGCCGTGATGGCGCTGCGGGCCGCCGGCTACGAGACCGTCATGGTCAACTGCAACCCGGAGACGGTGTCCACCGACTACGACACCGCCGACCGCCTGTACTTCGAGCCGCTCACCTTCGAGGACGTGCTGGAGGTCGTGCACGCCGAGCAGGCCTCCGGCACCGTCGCGGGCGTCATCGTGCAGCTCGGCGGGCAGACGCCGCTGGGCCTGGCGCAGCGGCTCACCGAGGCCGGGGTGCCGGTCGTCGGGACCTCCGCGGCGGCGATCGACCTCGCGGAGGACCGCGGCGCGTTCGGCGAGGTGCTGCGCAAGGCGGGCCTGCCGGCCCCCGAGTTCGGCATGGCGACCAGCTTCGAGGGGGCCCGGGAGATCGCCGCCCGGATCGGCTACCCGGTGCTGGTGCGGCCGTCGTACGTGCTCGGCGGGCGCGGCATGGAGATCGTCTACGACGAGGCGACGCTGGCCGGCTACATCGCCCGCGCCACCACTATCTCGCCGGACCGCCCGGTGCTCGTCGACCGCTTCCTCGACGACGCCATCGAGATCGACGTCGACGCCCTCTGCGACGGCGACGAGGTCTACCTCGGCGGCGTGATGGAGCACATCGAGGAGGCCGGGGTGCACTCCGGGGACTCGTCGTGCACGCTGCCGCCGATCACCCTGGGCAGCTCGGTGCTGGCCAAGGTGCGCGAGGCGACCGCCGGGATCGCGCACGGCGTCGGCGTCCGCGGCCTGCTCAACGTGCAGTACGCGCTGCACGGCGACGTGCTCTACGTGCTGGAGGCCAACCCGCGGGCGTCCCGGACGGTGCCGTTCGTCTCCAAGGCCACCTCGGTCCCGCTGGCCAAGGCGGCCGCCCGGATCATGCTCGGCGCCACCATCGCCGAGCTGCGGGCGGAGGGCCTGCTCCCGGCCGAGGGCGACGGCGGCGCGCTGCCCGCCGACTCGCCGGTCGCGGTGAAGGAGGCGGTGCTGCCGTTCAACCGGTTCCGCAACACCGCGGGCCAGGGCGTCGATCCGCTGCTCGGCCCGGAGATGAAGTCCACCGGTGAGGTCATGGGTTTCGACTCCGCGTTCGGCCCGGCGTTCGCGAAGTCGCAGGCCGCGGCCTACGGCTCGCTGCCCGTGTCGGGCACCGTGTTCGTGTCCATCGCCGACCGGGACAAGCGGGCGATGGTGTTCCCGGTGCGCCGCCTGGCCGACATCGGGTTCCAGCTGCTGGCCACCGAGGGGACGGCGGAGATGCTGCGCCGCAACGGGATCACCGTCACCGTGGTGCGCAAGCACTCGTCCGGTTCGTCGCCGGAGAACCCGACCATCGTGGACACGATCCTGGCCGGAGAGGTCGACCTGATCGTCAACACGCCGGTCGGGAACCCGGGCCCCCGGGTGGACGGCTACGAGATCCGGGCCGCCGCGGTGTCCCGCGGCGTCCCGTGCATCACCACGGTGCAGGGGGCGGCGGCCGCCGTGCAGGGCATCGAGGCGCTCGCCTCCGGCGGGCTGGGCGTCCGGTCGCTGCAGCAGGCGCACGCGGCGCTGCGGTCCGGCTCGTGACCGGGTTCGGTGCGCGGCTGGCCGGCGCGGTCGCCGCGCACGGCCCGCTGTGCGCCGGGATCGACCCGCATCCGGCGCTGCTCGCGCAGTGGGGCCTCACCGACGACGCCGACGGGTTGGCCCGGTTCGCCGACGCCTGCCTGGACGGGTTCGCCGGTGCGGTCGCCGTCGTGAAGCCGCAGTCGGCGTTCTTCGAGCGGCACGGCGCGGCGGGCGTCGCCGTCCTGGAGCGGCTGCTGGCCGGGTTCGCGCAGACCCCCACGCTGACCCTGCTGGACGCCAAGCGCGGCGACATCGGGTCCACGATGGACGGCTACGCCGACGCCTACCTGCGGATCGGAGCCCCGCTCGGCGCCGACGCGCTCACCGTGTCGCCCTACCTGGGCTTCGACTCGCTGGAACCGGCTCTGGTGGCCGCCGCCGAGGCCGGGCGCGGGCTGTTCGTGCTGGCCAGGACGTCGAACCCGGAGGGCGCGACGGTGCAGCTGGCCGCGCTGGACGGGCGCAGCGTCGCCCAGGCGGTCGTCGACGCCGCAGCGGCCCGCAACGCCGGTGCGTCGGCCGGCGCCGGGGACGTCGGGGTCGTCGTCGGGGGGACCCGTGAGCACGGCCTCGACCTGGCCGCGCTGAACGGGCCGGTGCTGGTGCCCGGGCTCGGCGCGCAGGGGGCCGGCCCGGCCGACGTCGTCTCCCGGTTCGCCGGGACGGCCGGTCCGGTGTTGCCCGCCGCGGCCCGGTCGGTGCTCGCCGCGGGGCCCGCCCCGGCCGCCCTGCGCAGCGCCGCGCTGGCGCTGGGGGAGGAGCTCGCCTCGGCCCGCGCCGGATCGCACTGAGACCCCCGGGGCGGGCCCGTTCCGCCCCGGCACACCGCCGGCCGGACCTGCTGCGCGACACCCTGACCCGTCGCACAGCGGGACCGGGCCGGATGTGCCGCCCCGGTCGGTGGACGGCCGGTCGGCGTACGCCGACCGGCTCGTCCGGCACGCCCGGTGACCGTCGGCGCAACCGGGCGGCGACTGGGCGCGTCCGTGTCCGCGCCGGACCGCACGCCGGGGGTGACCGGTGCGCCGACCCGCCGTCCGGGCGAGCCCGGCGGCGGACGTCGGACCGCCGGACGGCGTGCCGTTGATCACCATGAGGACGGCGAAACCGGTGGTGGGACCCCCATTGACGCCCTACTGGACGTCGTGGGTACGTTCGATCGCGGCTCCGGGGACGTCCCCCGGACGGGTCGGTGCGACCCACCACCCGGCCGCCGCTGCGGCGGTGACGAGAACGACGTGTTCGACACGGAGAGTACGGAGGCAACACCGTGGCCCTTCCCCAGCTGACCGAGGAACAGCGCGCCGCCGCGCTGGAGAAGGCTGCGGCCGCGCGCCGGGCCCGAGCGGAGCTGAAGGACCGTCTCAAGCGCGGCGGCACCACCCTCGAGGAGGTGCTGAAGCAGGCCGAGACCGACGAGGTGCTCGGCAAGATGAAGGTCTCGGCGCTGCTCGAGGCCCTGCCGAACGTCGGCAAGGTCCGTGCGCAGCAGATCATGGAGGAGCTGGAGATCGCGACCAGCCGCCGGCTGCGAGGCCTCGGCGACCGCCAGCGCAAGGCCCTGCTCGACCGCTACCCGAGCTGATCGGCGCATCCCGTGACCGGAACCTCCTCCGCCGTGCGCTCCGAGCAGCCCGGGCGACCGGCCCGCGGGCGGCTGCTCGTGCTGGCCGGTCCGTCCGGCGTGGGGAAGAGCCACGTGGTCGCGGGACTGCGCGAGGCGCTGCCGGAGCTGCTGTTCAGTGTGTCCGCCACCACCCGGCCCCCGCGGCCGGGCGAGGTGGACGGCCGTGACTACCACTTCGTCACCCGCGAGCGGTTCGACGCGCTGATCGAGCGCGGCGACCTGCTCGAGTGGGCCGAGGTGCACGGCGGGCTGCAGCGCTCCGGCACGCCGCGGGAGCCCGTCGAGCAGGCGTTGGGCGCCGGCCGGCCGGTCCTCGTCGAGGTCGACCTGCAGGGCGCCCGGGCGGTGAAGGCACTGGTCCCGGAGGCGCTCACGGTGTTCGTCGCGCCGCCCTCGATGGAGGAGCTGGCCCGCAGGCTGACCGACCGCGGCACCGACACCCCGGAGCAGCGTGAGCGCCGATTGCGGACCGCGATCGAGGAGATGGCGGCCCGCGACGAGTTCGACGAGGTCGTCGTCAACGACGACCTGCAGACCGTGATCGGCCGGTTGGTAGCATTGGCGGTCGGCCGGGACGCCGTCTGAGGCCCCCGGTCCCCCTTTCGCTTCAGGAGTGAGTACGTGAGCACGCCTACCGGCACCACCGCCCCCGAGGGCATCACCTACCCGCCGATCGACGACCTGCTCGGCCAGGTCAGCTCGAAGTACGCGCTGGTCATCTACGCGGCCAAGCGCGCCCGGCAGATCAACGACTACTACTCGCAGCTCGGCGAGGGCCTGCTGGAGTACGTCGGCCCGCTGGTCGAGCCGGGCCCGCGCGAGAAGCCGCTGTCGATCGCCATGCGCGAGATCCAGTCCGGCATGCTCGAGCACACCGAGGGCGAGTAGCACGCACCGATGCCCGGCACGGCACCTGAGGTCCTGCTCGGCGTCTCGGGCGGGATCGCCGCCTACAAGAGCGCCGAGCTGCTGCGCCGGCTGACCGAGTCCGGTCACGCGGTGCGGGTGATCCCCACCGCCGCCGCACTGCGGTTCGTCGGCGCCGCCACCTTCGAGGCGCTGTCCGGGCGGCCGGTCGCGACCGACGTGTTCAGCGACGTCCACGAGGTCCCGCACGTCGCCCTCGGGCAGCGGGCCGATCTCGTCGTCGTCGCACCGGCCACCGCCGACCTGATGGCCCGCGTCGCGCACGGCCGCGCCGACGACCTGCTCACCGCCGCGCTGCTCACCGCGCGATGTCCGGTGGTGCTCGCCCCCGCGATGCACACCGAGATGTGGGAGCACCCGGCCACCCGGGACAACGTCGCACTGCTGCGGTCCCGCGGCACCGTCGTGCTGGAGCCCGCCGCGGGCCGGCTCACCGGCGCGGACACCGGCAAGGGCAGGCTGCCCGATCCTGCCGAGATCGCCGACCTGGCCACGCTGCTCCTGGATCGCCCGGAAGCGCTGCCCCGCGACCTGGAGGGCCGGCACGTCGTGGTGAGCGCCGGCGGCACCCGGGAGGCCCTCGATCCGGTCCGCTACCTGGGCAATCGCTCGTCCGGCCGGCAGGGCTGGGCGCTCGCCAGGGTCGCCGCCCAGCGCGGCGCCCGGGTCACCCTGGTCGCCGGGCACACCGCCGATCTCGCCGTCCCGGCCGCGGTCGACGTGGTGCACGCCGGCACCGCGGCCGCGATGGAGACCGCCGTCCGGACCGCCGCCGCGGATGCCGACGCCGTCGTGATGGCCGCCGCGGTCGCCGACTTCCGGCCGCTGTCCACCGCCACCGACAAGATCAAGCGGGGCAGCGACGAGCCCGCCCCGCTGCGGATGGCGCAGAACGCGGACATCCTCGCCGGGCTGGTGCACGACAGCCCGCGGCCCGGCCAGGTCGTCGTCGGGTTCGCCGCGGAGACCGGCGACGCCGAGGGCGACGTGCTGCACCACGGCCGCGCCAAGCTCGCCCGCAAGGGCTGCGACCTGCTCGTCGTCAACGCCGTCGGCGACGGCAAGGCGTTCGAGACCCTCGACAACGCCGGCTGGCTGCTCGCCCGCGACGGCGGCGAGGAGGAGCTGCCGATGGGCTCCAAGGCCCTGCTGGCCTCCCGGATCTGGGACGCCGTCACCCCGCGCCTGAGCTGAGCCGCACACCCGGCAGCCGCGCCGCACACCCGCTGCAACGGGTGTGCGGTACGGCTACCGGGTGTACGGCGGGGCCCGCACCCGGGATGGGGTGCGGGCCCCGCCGTGGGCTGCGGGATCAGTCGTCGGCGAAGAACGGGTCCGCGGTGGCGGTGCCCGACGGGTCGGTGCTGCCGGTGCCCTCGTCGCTGCCGGTGCTGTCGTCGCTGCTGCCGGTGCCGGACGGGTCGGTGCTGCCGGTCGTCGACGGCTCGGTGGACGTGCTGTCGGCACGGCGCTCGGTGGCGCCGTCCGGGCTGCCGGACGGCGACCGGGGCGTGCTCGACGAGGGGCTGCTGGTGGCCGGGCTGCCGGACGACGGCGAGCGGTCCTCGGCGCGCGGCGCGGTGGACCGCTCGGAGGTGCGCGGGGTGGCGTCCTCGGAGTCGGCCGGGGTGGTCGGCGAGCCGGTCCGCGGCGACGAGCTGCTGGTCGTGGACACGTACTCGGCGGCCGCCCAGCCGCCGTACTCCGGAAGCTCGACGAAGCCGTTGCGGGTGTCACCCACCGACGTGGTGTCGCCGCGCTCGCACACCCCGACGATCGGCGCGTCGGTGGCGGGCTCCGAGCGCACGTTCACGCTCGAGGTGCAGGTTCCGGTGCCGGCAGCGGCCGCAGTGCCTGCGATCACACCGGTGGCGGTGACGCCTGCCACTGCCAGCGCGGCGACGGCGGCGGCGATCCGTCGGGAGTTCGGCTTCATCGTGGGACATCCTCCGTGGCGACGACGGTGGAGCACCGCCGTGGAGTCGCGTTTCGTCTGATCGGTGGGCCCGTCCGCGCGGTTCGCGGCGGTACTGTTCCGACCAACGAGTGGGGCGGCTCGCGATTCGCGAGCGGAGCGTCAATCACCCCATCCGGCGACCCTGTGTAGCTGATTTTCAGCGATACTTCACGGTGCGTGCACAGTTGCGTCCGGTGATCTCCGTACCGTCGCCCGATCTGGACTAGGGTCGGTCCCCGGCGGACGCCCCGATCGCGGAAGCGTCCGGACGAGCGCGGCCGCCCGAGGCGCGTCGCGCCGGAGTGAAGGCAGCACCACGACAGCACCACAACAGCACCACAACGGGATGGAGAAACTGCGCGTGTCGAACACGAGCCGCCGTCTGTTCACGAGCGAATCGGTCACCGAGGGCCACCCCGACAAGATCTGTGACGCGATCAGCGACACGATCCTCGACGCGATGCTCGCGCAAGACCCGAGCAGCCGGGTGGCCGTCGAGACCATGGTGACCACCGGGCAGGTGCACGTCGCCGGTGAGGTCACGACCAACGCCTACGTCGAGATCCCGCAGCTGGTCCGGGACCGCATCCTGGAGATCGGGTACGACTCGTCCGCGAAGGGCTTCGACGGCACCTCCTGCGGCGTGAACATCGCGATCGGCGCGCAGTCGCCGGACATCGCGCAGGGTGTCGACACCGCCTACGAGAGGCGCGTCGAGTCCGCCGAGGACGAGATCGCCAAGCAGGGCGCGGGCGACCAGGGCCTGATGTTCGGCTACGCCTGCGAGGACACCCCGGAGCTCATGCCGCTCCCGATCGCGCTGGCCCACCGGCTCGCCCGCAGGCTGACCGAGGTCCGGAAGAACGGCACGCTGCCCTACCTGCGTGCCGACGGCAAGACCCAGGTCACCATCGACTACGAGGGCGACAAGCCGGCCCGGCTGGACACCGTCGTGCTGTCCTCCCAGCACGCCGCGGACGTCGACCTCGACGGCATGCTCGCCCCCGACATCCTCAAGCACGTCGTGACCCCCGAGGTCGAGGCGCTCGGCTGGGACCCGTCCGAGCCGCGGCTGCTGATCAACCCGACCGGCCGCTTCGTGCTGGGCGGGCCGATGGGCGACGCGGGCCTGACCGGCCGCAAGATCATCGTCGATACCTACGGCGGCATGGCCCGCCACGGCGGCGGTGCCTTCTCCGGCAAGGACCCGTCGAAGGTAGACCGCTCCGCCGCCTACGCGATGCGCTGGGTCGCCAAGAACGCCGTCGCCGCCGGGCTCGCCGGGCGGATCGAGGTGCAGGTCGCGTACGCGATCGGCAAGGCGGCCCCGGTCGGCCTGTTCGTGGAGACCTTCGGCACCGAGAACGTCGACCCGGCGAAGATCCAGGCCGCCATCGAGGAGGTCTTCGACCTGCGCCCGGCCGCGATCATCCGCGACCTGAAGCTGCTGCGCCCGATCTACACCCCGACCGCCGCGTACGGCCACTTCGGCCGCACCGACGTCGAGCTCCCGTGGGAGGACACCTCCCGCGCCGACGCGCTCAAGTCGGCCGTCGGGGCCTGACCGCCCGCACCACGCCCGTGGCCGGGTCCGCACCGCGCGGACCCGGCCACGCGCACGTCACCGGCCGCCCGGGCCCCGCCGCCCGGCCGGGTGTCCGTCCGACCGGTGCGTCGGAGGCGTCTGGTAGACCCTGGCCGTGAGCTCTCCCGCGACCGCACGTCCCGCCGGGGCGGCGCGCCCCCGGCGTCCCGCGCGCAACCGCGGCGAGTGGCAGGAGGCGGCGGCGCTGCCGGTGGCCCGGATCGTCGTCGACGTCCCGCTGCCGCACCTGGACCGGCCCTTCGACTACCGGGTGCCGACCCACCTCGACGACGTCGCCGTCCCCGGTGTCCGGGTCCGGGTCCGGTTCGCCGGCCGGATGGTCGACGGCTACCTGCTGGAGCGCGCCGGGTCCTCCGGGCACGACGGCAGGCTCGCCTGGGTGGACAAGGTGGTCTCCGCCGAGCCGGTCCTGACCCCCGAGGTCGCCGGGCTCGCCCGCGCCGTCGCCGACCGGTGTGCCGGGGTGCTCGCCGACGTGCTCCGGCTCGCCGTGCCCGCCCGGCACGCCCGCGTCGAGTCGGAGACCCCGCGGACCCGGGCCACCGCCGATCCGGAGCCGCCCGACCCGGCGGGCTGGTCGGCCTACCCGCGCGGCGGCGCGCTGCTCGACGCGCTCGCCGGGGGCCGCGCCGCGCACGCCGTCTGGCAACCGCTGCCCGGCGAGGACTGGGCGGTTCGGCTCGCCGAGGCCGCGGCCGCGACCCGCACCGCAGGCCGGTCCGCGCTGCTCGTCGTGCCCGACCAGCGCGATGTCGACCGGCTGCGCGCGGCCTGCGCCGCGCTGCTCGGCGAGGACGCGGTCGTCGCGCTCACCGCCGAGCTCGGCCCGGCCGAGCGCTACCGGCGGTGGCTGGCGGTGCGGCGGGGGAGCGTCCGGGTGGTCGTCGGGACCCGCTCCGCCGCGTTCGCCCCGCTCGGTGAGCTGGGCCTGCTCGCTGTGTGGGACGACGGCGACGACTCGCACTCCGAGCCGCGTGCCCCGTACCCGCGGGTCCGCGACGTGCTGGTGCTGCGCGCGCACCGGGAGGGCGCCGCCGTGCTGGTGGCCGGCTTCGCCCGCACCGCGGAGGCCCAGCTGCTGGTGCAGTCCGGCTGGGCGCTGGCGGTGCTCGCCGACCGGGCGACGGTGCGGGCCCGCGCACCGCGGGTCACCGCGATCGGCGAGACCGACACTCAGCTGGTGCGCGATCCGGCGGCCCGGGCCGCCCGGGTCCCGGGGGTCGCGTTCGAGGCGGCCCGCGCGGCGCTGGCCGCCGGGCGCCCGGTGCTGGTGCAGGTGCCGCGCTCGGGCTACCTGCCGTTCCTGGCGTGCGCCTCCTGCCGGGAGGCCGCCCGCTGCCGGCACTGCGCCGGGCCGCTCGGGCTGCCCCGACCCGGTTCCGGCGGGACCGACGCGGCCGCCGGGCTGCCGGCCTGCCGGTGGTGCGGCCGGATCGAGCCCGGCTTCCGCTGCGGCAACTGCGCGTCGCGCCGGCTGCGGGCCGGGGTGGTCGGCGCCGGCCGCACCGCGGAGGAGCTGGGCCGGGCGTTCCCCGGGACCACCGTGCGCACCTCCGGCGGCGGCGCCCCGATCGTCGACGACGTCCCGGCCGGGCCGTCGCTGGTGGTCGCGACCCCGGGGGCGGAGCCGGTCGCCGAGGGCGGCTACGGCGCGGCGCTGCTGCTGGACGGCTGGGCGATGCTGGCCCGGCCGGACCTGCGGGTCGCCGAGGAGACGCTGCGCCGCTGGTTCGCCGCGGCCGCCGGGGTGGTCCCGCACACCGACGGCGGCCGGGTGGTGGTCGTCGCCGACTCCGGTATCCCCACCGTCCAGGCACTGGTCCGCTGGGACCCGGCCGGGCACGCCGAGGCCGAGCTGGCCGAGCGCGCCGACGTCGGGTTCCCGCCCGCCGTCCGGATGGCCGCGGTCGAGGGCCCGCCGGCCGCCGTCGCCGAGATCTGCGACGCGGTGCTCGATCCGGACCGGGACCCGCCGCGCGGGGTCGAGCTGCTGGGGCCGGTGGAGATCGAGCCGCCGGAGCGTCCGGGGCGCGGCGCCGGCCGCGACGAGATCCGGGAGCGCGCGCTGCTGCGGGTGCCACGCGACGCCGGGCGGCGGCTGGCGGCCGCCCTGCACGACGCCCAGGCGCTGCGCACGGCCCGCAAGGCGGCCGACGCGGTGCGGGTGCGGATGGATCCGGGGGAGATCGAGTAACCCCGCCCGGCCCCAATGGCACAATTGGTACCCCACCCACCACCCACCGTCCGCGAGGAGAACCGTGCCCATCCAGCCCGTCCGGCTGTTCGGAGACCCCGTGCTCCGCACCCGTGCCACCGAGGTCACGGACTTCGACGCGGAGCTGCGCAAGCTGGTCACCGATCTCACCGACACGATGCACGACGAGGGCGGCGCCGGCCTGGCCGCGCCGCAGATCGGCGTCGGCAAGCGGGTGTTCGTCTACGACTGCGACGGCTTCACCGGGCACCTGGTGAACCCCACCTGGGAGGCGGTCGGCGACGAGGACCAGATCGGCATGGAGGGCTGCCTGTCCATCCCCGGCTTCGGCTGGGACTGCCGGCGCAAGCTGACCGTGGTCGCCCGCGGCTGGGACATGCACGGCGAGCCGCTGGTCGTCGAGGGGTCGGAGCTGCTGGCCCGGTGCATCCAGCACGAGACCGACCATCTCGACGGCGTGCTGTTCATCGACCGGCTCGACGCCGAGACCCGCAAGGAGGCCATGCGGGCGATCCGGGAGGCCGAGTGGTTCGGCCAACCGGCACCGACGGTGCAGGTCAGCCCGCACCCGCTGTTCGGCAAGGCTCGATGAGGCTGCTCTTCGCCGGCACGCCGGCACCGGCCGTCCCGGCGCTGCGGGCGCTGCTGGACTCGCCGCGGCACGAGGTGGTCGCCGTGCTGACCCGGCCGGACGCGCCGTCCGGCCGCGGCCGCAGGCTGACCCGGTCACCGGTGGGGGAGCTCGCCGACGCCGCGGGCCTGCCGGTGCTCACCCCGGCCCGGCCGTCCGAGCCGGAGTTCCTCGCCGCGCTCCGCGAGCTGGCACCGGACTGCGCACCGGTCGTCGCCTACGGGGCGCTGCTTCCGCGGCCCGTGCTCGACGTGCCCGCCCACGGCTGGGTGAACCTGCACTTCTCGCTGCTGCCCGCCTGGCGCGGCGCGGCCCCGGTGCAGGCGGCGATCCGGCACGGCGACGACGTGACCGGCGCCACGACCTTCCGGCTCGAGGAGGGCATGGACACCGGGCCGACGTTCGGCGTCGTCACCGAGACCGTCGGCCCCACCGACACCGCGGGTACGCTGCTGGGCAGGCTCGCCGAGTCCGGCGCCAAGCTGCTCGCCGCCACCCTCGACGGCATCGAGGACGGCACCGTGACCGCTGTGCCGCAGCCGGCGGACGGGGTGACGTTCGCCCCGAAGGTCACCACCGCCGACGCCCGGGTGCCGGTCGGGGCACCCGCCACCGCGGTCGACCGGCTGATCCGGTCGGTGACCCCGGAGCCGGGCGCCTGGTACGAGTTCCGCGGCGAGCGGCTCGGCGTCGGCCCGGTCCGCCCGCTGCGCACCGGCGAGCTGGAGCTCGCCCCCGGCGAGCTGCGGGTGGAGCGCCGCCGGGTGCTGGCCGGCACCGCCACCGTCCCGGTCGAGCTGGGCGAGGTGAAGCCGAAGGGCAAGCGCCTGATGGCGGCGCCGGACTGGGCCCGGGGCGCCCGGATCGAGCCGGGCGAACACCTGAGCTGACCCGCCGCGACGCCGGACGATCCCGGCGGCGGGCACCGACGACGAGCGAGGACGGCCGGAACCATCCGGCCGAGGCGGGACGACCGCCGAGGAGACGACGTGAGCGAGCAGGACCCCGGAACCCGACCGGGCGACGACCGGCCCGACAGGCCCGCCCGGCCCGACCGTGACGGCCCGCGCGACCGCGGTGAGCGTCGTGACCGGGGCGGCCGTGCCGATCGGGGCGGCCCTGCCGACCGGGGCAACCGTGCCGACCGGGGTGACCGTGCCGACCGGGGTGACCGTGCCGACCGGGGTGACCGGCCCCGCCGGGACGACCGGTCCGGCTCGGGCTGGTCCGGCGGCGGGCAGCGCCCGGACCGCGCCGCCCGGGACGGCGGCCGGGGGACCGGCGGCGGCCGGGGTGGCGGTCCGCGCCGGGACCGGGACGGTGGCCCGGGAGCCGGTCCGCGCCGGGACCGGGACTCCGGTTCCGCCCCGCGCCGCGACCCGCGCCGGGACCGCACCGCGGGCGGCCGCCGCGAGCGCACCGCGGGCCCGCGCAACGCAGGCCCGCCGCGTGGCCGCACCGGCTCCGGCCGCCCCCCGGCGGGCGACCCGGCCCGCCAGGCCGCCTACGACCTGCTCACCGCGGTGCGCGAGCGCGACGCCTACGCCAACCTGGCGCTGCCCGGCATCCTGCGCCGGCACGGGCTGCGGGACCGTGACGCCGCGCTCGCCACCGAGCTGGGCTACGGCACCCTGCGCGCCCAGGGCCTGCTCGACGCGATCATCGACGAGTGCACCGACCGGCCGCTCGCCAAGATCGAGCACGCGCTGCTCGACGTGCTGCGCCTCGGCGCCTACCAGCTGCTGCGGACCCGGGTGCCGTCGCACGCCGCCGTGTCCACCTGCGTCGACCTGGTGCGCGGTGAGCACGGCGCGCAGTCGGCCGGGTTCGTCAACGCGGTGCTGCGCCGGATCGGCGAGCACGACGAGCCGACCTGGCTGGACCGGCTCGCCCCGGACCCGGCGCAGGACCCGGTCGGCGCCGCCGCGCTGCGGCACGCCCATCCGCGCTGGATCGCGCAGGCGTTCGCCGACGCGCTCGGCGACACCGGCGACGAGCTGACCGCCGCGCTGGCCGCCGACGACGCCCGGCCCCGGGTGCACCTGCTGGCCCGGCCGGGTGAGATCTCCGCGGAGGAGCTGGCGCTGGCGACCGGCGGGGAGGAGGCGCCGTGGTCGCCCTACGGGGTGCACCTGGAGCCGGGCAGCGGCGAGATCGGTGAGCTCGACGCCGTCGCCGAGGGACTGGCCGTGGTGCAGGACGAGGGCAGCCAGCTCGTCGCGGCCGCGCTCGCCAGGGCCGAGCTGGTCGGCGAGGACACCGGCCGCTGGCTCGACCTGTGCGCCGGCCCCGGCGGCAAGGCCGCGCTGCTCGGCGGCCTGGTCGCCGCGCTCGGCGGCACCCTCGACGCGGTCGAGTCCGCCGAGCGTCGCGCCGACCTGGTCCGGAAGGCGACCGCCGAGCTGCCGGTCACCGTGCACGTGGCCGACGGCCGGGAGTCCGGCCTGCCCGACGGCACCTTCGACCGGGTGCTGGTCGACGCCCCGTGCACCGGGCTCGGCGCCCTGCGCCGCCGCCCGGAGGCGCGCTGGCGGCGCCGCCCCGAGGACACCGCCGCACTCACCCGGCTGCAGCGCGAGCTGCTCGTCGCGGCGCTGCGCCTGGTCCGGCCCGGTGGCGTCGTCGGCTACGTGACCTGCTCGCCGCACGTGTCGGAGACCGTGGGTGTGGTCGGGCGGATCGTCGGCCGGGAGGGGCGCCCCGGCCCGGCCGGTCCGGTCGAGCAGCTGGACGCCCGGGCCGTCCTGCCGGACGGCATGCCGGGACTGGGCGACGGGCCGTCGGTGCAGCTGTGGCCGCACCGGCACGGGACGGACGCGATGTTCCTCGCGCTGCTGCGCCGCCCCGCCGGCTGAGCGGCACCGGAGCAGCACCGGGCCGGGTCGGCGCCGCGGGCCCGGTTCCCCCGTGCCGGATGTGATCCCTCCCTCGCACGGGGGTGCCGGAGGCCGTGCCGGGCAGGGATAGCCTGCGGGCGTGCACCCGATGATCGCACCCAGCATCCTGTCTGCGGACTTCGCGCGGCTCGCCGACGAGGCCGCCGCCGTCGGTCCCCGCGGGGACGAACCGGGGGCCGACTGGCTGCACGTCGACGTGATGGACGCGCACTTCGTGCCGAACCTGACGCTCGGCCTGCCGGTGGTGCAGAGCCTGGAGTCGGCCACCGGCATCCCGCTGGACTGCCACCTCATGATCGAGGACCCGGACCGCTGGGCCCCCGGCTACGCCGAGGCGGGAGCCCGGAACGTGACGGTGCACGTCGAGGCCGCCCGGGATCCGGTGATGCTGGCGAAGAACCTGCGCGCGGCCGGGTCGCTGGCCGGGCTGTCGATCAAGCCGGACACCCCGCTGGAGCCCTGGGTCGACGTGCTGCGGCACTACGACACGCTGCTGGTGATGAGCGTCGAGCCCGGCTTCGGCGGGCAGAGCTTCATCCCCGAGGTGCTGGAGAAGGTCCGGGTCGCCCGCCGGCTCGTCGACACCGGGCACCTGCGGCTGCTCGTCGAGATCGACGGCGGGATCAACGCCGACACGATCGAGCAGGCCGCCGCGGCGGGCGTCGACTGCTTCGTCGCGGGCTCCGCGGTCTACGGCGCGGACGACCCGGGGCGCGCCGTCGCGGCCCTGCGCGAGCGCGTGCGCACGGCCAACCCGCACCGCTGGGCCGGCTGAACCGGACCGATCCGGTGAGCACCGCGCCGCACCAGACGTCCGTCGCCGTCACGGACGCCATGCGCCGCGCGCTGGCCGCGTCCGACCTGGTGCACGGCCGCACCAGCCCGAACCCGGCGGTCGGCTGCGTGGTGCTGGACCGGACCGGCGCCGTGGCCGGCACCGGCGCCACCGCCCCGCCCGGCGGCCCGCACGCCGAGCGCACCGCGCTCGCCGAGGCGGGCGACCGCGCCGCCGGCGGCACCGCCGTCGTCACCCTCGAACCGTGCAACCACCACGGCCGCACCCCGCCGTGCGTCGACGCGCTGCTCGACGCCGGGATCGTCCGGGTGCACGCCGCGCTCACCGACCCGAACCCGATCGCCGCCGGCGGCCTGGACCGGCTCCGCGCCGCCGGCGTGGACGTGACGCTCGGCACACTCGCCGACGAGGTCGCCCGCGGTCCGCTGCGCGGCTGGCTGCACCGGCAGCGGACCGGGCGACCGCACGTGACCTGGAAGGTCGCCACCACCCTGGACGGCCGGGTCGCCGCCGCCGACGGGACCAGCCGCTGGATCACCGGCCCGCAGGCCCGCGGCGAGGTGCACGACCTGCGGCGCAGGATGGACGCCATCGTCGCCGGTACCGGTACCGTCCTCGCCGACGACCCGGCACTGACCGCCCGCCACCCGGACGGCACCCTGTTCGCCGACCAGCCGCTGCGGGTGGTCGTCGGGCACCGGGACATCCCACCCGGGGCGCGGCTCCGCACCGACGGTGCGGCCCCGACCCTGCACCTGCGGACCCGCGACCCGGCCGAGGTGCTGGCCGATCCCGCGATGCGGGACGTCGTCGACGTCCTGCTGGAGGGTGGGCCGATACTGGCGGGTGCCTTCGTCGCCGCAGGCGTCGTGGACCGGGTGCTGGTGCACCTGGCCCCGGCACTGCTCGGCGAGGGACCCCAGGCGCTCGGCGCCGCGGGTGTGGGAACGATCGCGGACATCGTGCGGTTGCAGGTGGACGAGGTCCGCCGCGCCGGCGGCGACGTGGTCATCGACGCACGACCGGCCTCCGGGCAGGTCGGGTAGCAGGAGGCAACGAGGATGTTCACCGGCATCGTGGAGGAGGTCGGCGAGGTCGTCGACGTCCGGACGGACGACGACGTCGTCGTGCTGACCGTGCGTGCCGCACTGGCTGCCGAGGTCGGGCACGGCGAGTCGGTCGCGGTGAACGGCTGCTGCCTCACGGCCGTCGTACCGGAGGGGACCGGCCCGGGGCCGACGCTCACCCTGGAGCTGGTCCCCGAGACGCTCAAGCGCACCTCGCTCGGCGCGGTCGCCCCCGGATCCGGGGTCAACCTGGAGCGGGCCGTCCCGGCCGGCGGCCGGCTGGACGGGCACATCGTGCAGGGGCACGTCGACGGCGTCGGGACGCTGGTCTCCCGCGACCCGGGGGAGCGCAGCGACGCGCTGCGCTTCTCGCTGCCCGCCGAGCTGTCCCGCTACGTCGTGGAGAAGGGCTCGATCGCCGTCGACGGCGTGTCGCTGACCGTCGCCGCGGTGTACCCGGACGGTTTCGGTGTGGCGCTGATCCCGACGACGCTGGCCGACACCACCCTCGGCGCGCGCACCCCGGGCGACCCGGTCAACCTGGAGGTCGACGTGATCGCGAAGTACGTGGAACGGATGACCGCGGGGTACCTGCAGGGCCCCGGGTCCGGAACGGAAGGGGCCGCCCGGTGAGCGAGCCGTCGAACACCCCGGGCGGGAACCTCTCGGGCAAGCTGCCGGAGAACCCGCACACCGCGATGACGCCGGCCGAGCGGGCCGAGCGGTTCGCGCTGATCGAGAAGGCGATCGCCGACATCGCGGAGGGCAAGGCCGTCGTCGTGATGGACGACGAGGACCGCGAGAACGAGGGCGACCTGATCTTCGCCGCGGCCCGGGCCACCCCCGAGCTGCTGGCCTTCACCGTCCGCTACACCTCGGGCTACGTCTGCGTGGCGATCACCGAGGAGACCTGTGACCGGCTCGACCTGCCGCCGATGCACCACACCAACCGGGATTCCTTCCGCACCGCGTACACGGTCACCGTGGACGCCAAGGAGGGCGTGACCACCGGCATCTCGGCGCAGGACCGGGCGCACACCATCCGGCTGCTGGCCGACCCGGCGACCGAGGCCGCCGAGCTGGTGCGGCCCGGGCACGTGCTGCCGCTGCAGGCCCGCGAGGGCGGCGTGCTGCGCAGGCCCGGTCACACCGAGGCCGCGGTCGACCTGGCCCGGATGGCCGGGCTGCCCCCGGCCGGTGCGCTCTGCGAGATCGTCTCGGAGAAGAACGAGGGCGACATGGCCCGCGGCGAGGAGCTCGGCGTCTTCGCCGCCGACCACGACCTCACGCTGATCACGATCGCCGACCTGATCGCCTACCGGCGCCGCTTCGAGAAGCACATCGAGCGGGTCGCGACCGCCCGGATCCCGACCGGGCACGGCGACTTCCTGGCCTACGGCTACGACTCGCTGCTCGACGGCGTCGAGCACATCGCGATGGTGATGGGCGACGTCGGCACCCCCGCCGACGACGGCGAGGACGTGCTCGTCCGGGTGCACTCCGAGTGCCTGACCGGGGACGTGCTCGGCTCGCTGCGCTGCGACTGCGGCCCGCAGCTCGACGCCGCGCTGGAGGCGGTGGCCCGGGAGGGCCGCGGTGTCGTGCTCTACATGCGCGGGCACGAGGGCCGCGGGATCGGCCTGTTGCACAAGCTGCAGGCCTACCAGCTGCAGGAGGCCGGCGCCGACACGGTCGACGCGAACCTGGCGATGGGGCTGCCCGCCGACGCCCGCGACTACGGCATCGGCGCCCAGATCCTGGCCGACCTGGGCGTCGTGTCGATGCGGCTGCTCACCAACAACCCGGACAAGCGGGCCGGGCTGGAGGGCTACGGCCTGCGCGTCGTCGGCCGCGAGGCGATGCCGGTCCGCCCGACTCCGCAGAACCTGCGCTACCTGCGGACCAAGCGCGACCGGATGGGGCACGACCTGCCCGACCTGGGCGGCCTGGCCGATCCCGGGCGCTGATCCGCTGATCCGCCGATGTGGCGGCCCGGGGCGCGAGACCGGCCCGCGCCCCGGGCGTCCGTCACCTGCCGCCGACACCTCGGCCAGCACCGTCTCGCCGAACGTGCGGACCCGCTGCGCGTCCGCCGACCGGACCCGGCACCTGGCCGCGCTGGAGGCCACGATGACCGCGGTGGCCGTCGAGCCGATGCGGGAGGAGCGCGCACCGGCTGGTCGTCCAGGTGCTGATCGACGAGGGCAACCCGGCCTGCGCGGTCCGCCACTACCAGCGCTTCCGCAGCCTCGTGCAGCGGGAGCTGGGGGTCGTGCCGTCCCGGCAGCCGACCCGGCTGATCGCGCCGCTGGTGTCCGGCTGAACGGCGGCCGTCCCGGCGGAGGACCCGGTCCGGCGTCGATCGGACCGGGAGGCGAGAATCGACCCATGAGCGGTGAGGGCAGGCCCGCCGGGGCCGCACAGCTGGACGCGACCGGACTGCGGGTGGGTGTGGTCGCCGCCCGGTGGCACGCCGAGATCGTCGACACCCTGCTGGAGCGCGCGGTCGCCACGGCCAGGGACGCCGGCGCCGAGCCGACCGTGGTGCGGGTGCCGGGCACCATCGAGCTCCCGGTGGTCGCCCAACAGCTGGCTCGCTCGCACGACGTGGTGGTGGCGCTGGGCGTCGTGGTCCGTGGCGGCACCCCGCACTTCGAGTACGTGTGCGACGCGGTCACCGCGGGGCTCACCCGGGTCGCGCTGGACGAGTCCACCCCGGTCGGGAACGGCGTGCTCACCACCGACACGGTCGAGCAGGCGGTGGACCGGTCCGGTGCGCCCGGCGCGCCGGAGGACAAGGGGGCCGAGGCCTGCACCGCGGCCCTGGAATCGGCGCTGGTGCTGCGCGAGCTGCGGGCCGGCGCCGGGGTGCAGACATGAGCGCCGGCCCCGACCGGGCCGGGCGGGAAGGACCTTCCGTGACCGAGCAGCCGCCCCCGGACAGCGGGACCGGCGAGAACCCCGAGCAGCCGCGGGCCGCGGCCCCGGCGCCGGCCGGACCCGGCCCGGACGCCGTCACCCTCCGCCCGCGGGCGATCCTGATCACCGCGTGGGTCTGCGCGGTCGCGGTGATGGCTTTCTTCGCCGTGGTCGCGTACCTGATGCCGTCCGAGGACACCGGCGTGATCTTCCGCCCGGTGGACCAGGCGTCGATGATGGTGATCGGCGCGTTCGTCGCGGGCGGTCTGCTGCTGATGGCGCGGCCCCGGGTGCGCGCCGACGGGCACGGCATCGAGATCCGCAACGTGGTGCTGACCCGCTGGTTCCCGTGGCCGGAGGTGCACGGCATCTCGTTCCCGGACGGCGCCTCCTCGGCCCGGCTGGAGCTGCCCGACGACGAGTACCACCCGGTCCTCGCCGTCCAGGCCGTCGATCGCGGGCTCGCCGTGCGCAACGTCCGCACGCTGCGCGACCTGCACCGAGACGCGGTCCGCCGGGGCTGACCGGGACCGGACCGGCTCCGGCGCCCGGCCGGCTCAGCCGCCGATCGCCCGGGCCCGGCCCCGCCGGCCGAGCCGGGTGCCGCCCAGGTCGGCCCGGTCCGCGGCCTCGGCGCCGCTGCGGTAGCCCGATCCGGACACCTGCGGGGGCCGGGCGCGGCGCAGGCCGGAGTACTCCTCGGAGTAGGCGCGCGCCACCCGGTCGCCCCGGTCGGCCAGCACCAGCGCGGCCGAGATGGCACTCTCGCCCGCGGCGTCGCTCTCGCCGACGGCGGCCCGCTCCGCCTCGCACAGGCGCTCGTGCACCCGGGCGGCGAAGCCGTAGATCCAGGAGCGCCGGTAGGCGGCGACCGACTCGCCCGGATCGGGCGGCCGGATCCGGTTCACCTGGGTGGACGCCTGCAGCAGCAGCGAGGTGTAGAGCAGCTCCACCCGCTCCCGGTCGGACGCGAAGCCGAACACGGTGACCGCGGCGACCTTGCCGCCGCGGGAGTCGTGCAGCACCCAGCGGCAGCGCAGCGCCGCCGCCGTCCACCCCAGCAGCCGGGCCTTCGCCGCGCTGTACGGGTCGTCGACCGCGATCCGGACGCCGCCGATCGGATCGTGGCCCGGTGGCCCAGTGGCGGCCAGGACCGCTTCGTCGACCCCGTGCCGGGCCATCAGCTCGACGGCCTTGTCGGTGTAGATCTGCGCCTCGGCCGCCGTGCCGGCCCGCTCCGCCTTCGCCAGCAGCTTGCGGATCCGGTCCAGCCGGGCCTCCTGCAGCGCGGGACCGCCGGGGGTGTCGTGCGTGGTGCTCACGGTGCTCCTCCTCGGGGCAGGACGTCGAACTCGTGTTCGACACGAGGTCTACCGCAGGGGACCGACGGTTTCCGGCCACCGACACGTCACTACACCCCGTCCGGGGGGTCCGCGGGGGCCGGGTGCGGCCCGCGGTGTCGGGGGTCGCAACTATCCTGGACGGCACCATGGCCGACCCGAGCAGCTACCGTCCGGCGTCCGGGACGATCCCGGAGTCGCCGGGGGTCTACCGCTTCTCGGACCCGCGTGGCCGGGTGATCTACGTCGGCAAGGCCAAGAGCCTGCGGCAGCGGCTGAACTCCTACTTCGCCGATCTGGCCGGGCTGCACCCGCGCACCCGGCAGATGGTGACGACCGCCGCGAAGGTGGAGTGGACGGTCGTCGGCACCGAGGTCGAGGCGCTCCAGCTCGAGTACAACTGGATCAAGGAGTACGACCCGCGGTTCAACGTCCGCTACCGCGACGACAAGACCTACCCGGTGCTCGCCGTCACGATGAACGAGGAGTACCCGCGGCTGCACGTCTACCGCGGCCCGCGCCGCCGCGGCGTGCGCTACTTCGGCCCGTACGCGCACGCCTGGGCGATCCGGGAGACGCTCGACCTGCTGCTGCGGGTCTTCCCGGCCCGGACCTGCTCGGCCGGGGTGTTCAAGCGGCACGGCCAGATCGGCAGGCCCTGCCTGCTCGGCTACATCGACAAGTGCTCCGCCCCGTGCGTCGGGAAGGTCAGCGCGGACGAGCACCGCGAGATCGTCGAGGGCTTCTCCGACTTCCTCTCCGGCCGGACCGACCGGATGGTGCGCCGGCTCGAACGCGAGATGGCCGAGGCCTCGGAGAATCTGGAGTTCGAGCGCGCCGCCCGGCTGCGCGACGATCTCGGCGCGCTGCGCCGCGCCCTGGAGAAGCAGGCCGTGGTGCTCGGCGACGGCACCGACGCCGATGTCGTCGCCTTCGCCGAGGACGAGCTGGAGGCCGCCGTCCAGGTCTTCCACGTGCGCGGTGGCCGGGTCCGCGGCCAGCGCGGCTGGGTGATCGACAAGGTCGAGCCGACCGACACCGAGCAGCTCGTCGAGCGGTTCGTCTCGCAGTTCTACGGCGAGCAGCACGCGCTCGCCGGGGCCGCCGACGACGCCGCCCAGCCGGTCCCGCGGGAGATCCTGGTGCCGGTGCTGCCGGCCGAGGCCGGCGCGCTGGAGCGGTGGCTGACCGGCCTGCGCGGCTCCCGGGTGCAGCTGCGGGTGCCGCAGCGGGGCGACAAGAAGGCGCTCGCCGAGACCGTCGCCCGGAACGCGAAGGAGGCGTTCACCCAGCACCGGCTGCGCCGGGCCGGGGACCTGACCGCCCGCTCGGCGGCGCTGCAGGAACTCCAGGAGAACCTCGGCCTCGACCAGGCGCCGCTGCGGATCGAGTGCGTGGACGTGAGCCACGTGCAGGGCACGAACGTCGTCGCCTCGCTGGTCGTCTTCGAGGACGGCCTGGCCCGCAAGTCCGAGTACCGCCGCTTCGAGATCCGGGACGGGGCCGCCGCCGGGCACAGCGACGTCGCGGCGATCGCCGAGGTGGTGCGCCGCCGGTTCCGCCGCTACCTGGCCGAGACCGCGGGGGACACCGCCCCCGCCGGGTCCGGCGAGGTGCCGCCGGAGGACACCGTCCGGACCGGGATCGACCCGGAGACCGGGCGGCCGCGGAAGTTCGCCTACCCGCCGAACCTGCTCGTCGTCGACGGCGGGAAGCCGCAGGTCGACGCGGCCGCCGCCGAGCTCACCGCGCTGGGCGTCACCGACGTCGCGGTCTGCGGGCTGGCCAAGCGGCTCGAGGAGGTCTGGCTGCCGGACGAGGACGACCCGGTCATCCTGTCCCGGACGAGTGAAGGTCTGTACCTCCTCCAGCGGGTCCGTGACGAGGCGCACCGATTTGCCATCACCTATCACCGGCAGCGTCGTTCCCAGGGCATGACCGCGTCCGAGCTGGACGGGGTGCCCGGCCTCGGGCCGGCCCGCAAGCAGGCGCTGATGAAGCACTTCGGGTCGGTGCGCAAACTGCGCGCGGCCGGGATCGAGGAGATCGCCGGGCTGCCCGGTTTCGGGCGGCGTACCGCGGAGACCGTGGTGTCGGCGCTGCACGGCGGTAACGGGCCCGGCCCGACGGCCGAGGGGGAGGAACAGCGATGACGGGGGCGGCCGACGTGGTGGATCAGGCACCGGACGGTGGTCCGGGCATCGAGGTGGCGGTGGTCAGCGGACTGTCCGGCGCCGGCCGCAGCACCGCGGCGAAGGTGCTGGAGGATCTCGGCTGGTTCGTCGTGGACAACCTGCCGCCGGAGCTCATCGCGACGATGGTCGACCTGGGCTCGCGGGCCCGCGGCGACGTGACCCGGATCGCGGTCGTGATGGACGTGCGCTCGCGCGCCTTCACCGACGACCTCGGTGCGGTGATCAAGGATCTGGACAGCCGGGGCTACCGCCCGAAGCTGCTGTTCCTGGAGGCGTCCGACGCGGTGCTGGTCCGCCGGTTCGAGCAGAACCGCCGCTCGCACCCGCTGCAGGGCGCCGGCCGGATCACCGACGGCCTGAACGCCGAGCGCGAGGTGCTGCGCCCGCTGCGGGAGGACGCCGATCTCGTCGTCGACACCTCCACCCTGTCGGTGCACGACCTGCGGGCCCGGATCGAGGGCTCGTTCGCCGCCGAGGGCACGCACTCCGCGACCCGGATCACCGTGCTGTCGTTCGGCTACAAGTACGGCCTGCCGCTGGACTCCGATCTCGTCGTCGACGTGCGGTTCCTACCCAACCCGCACTGGATCCCGGAGCTGCGCGAGCACACCGGCAGGCACCGCGAGGTCAGCGACTACGTGCTGTCCCAGGAGGGCGCCGAGGAGTTCGTCGAGCGCTACCTGGACCTGCTGGACCTGGTCGGCGCCGGGTACCGGCGGGAGGGCAAGCGCTACCTGACGGTCGCCGTCGGCTGCACCGGCGGCAAGCACCGCTCGGTGGCGATCTCGGAGGAGATCGGCCGCCGGCTGGCCGGCCGGGACGGCGTCCAGGTCAATGTCGAGCACCGCGACATGGGGCGCGAGTGAGCGGAGCGCAGGAGGGTCTGCGGGTCGTCGCGCTCGGCGGCGGGCACGGCCTGCACGCCACGCTCAGCGCGCTGCGCCGGTGCCCCGACGTCGCCGACGTCACGGCGGTGGTCACCGTCGCCGACGACGGCGGGTCGTCCGGCAGGCTGCGCCGCGAGCTCGGTCTGCTGCCGCCGGGCGACCTGCGGATGGCGCTCGCCGCGCTGGCCGCCGACGACGCCGACGGCCGGTTCTGGTCCGGGCTGGTCCAGCACCGTTTCGGCGGGACCGGTGCGCTGGCCGGGCACGCCGTCGGTAACCTGCTGCTGGCGGCGCTGCTGGAACGCGACGGCGATCCGGTGCGCGCGCTGGACGCGCTCGGCGGGCTGCTCGGCTGCGCCGGGCGGGTGCTGCCGATGGCCCGGGTGCCGCTGGACATCGAGGCCGAGGTCGAGCTGGACGGCGTCGACGGCCCGCACCTGATCCGCGGCCAGGTCGCGGTCGCGTCGACGCCCGGCCGGGTGCGCCGGGTCTGGTTGCTGCCGGAGGACCCGCCGGCCTGCGACGAGGCCGTCCGCGCGGTGCTCGCCGCCGACGCCGTGCTGCTCGGCCCCGGATCGTGGTTCACCAGCGTGCTGCCGCACCTGCTGGTCCCCGGCCTGCGCGACGCGCTGCTGCGGACCGCCGCGGCCCGGATCGTGCTGCTCAACCTCAGTCCCGAACCGGGGGAGACCGCCGGTTTCTCGCCGGAGCAGCACCTTGAAGTACTGTCCGGTCACGCGCCCGAGTTGCGGGCGCACGCCGTCCTGGCGGACATCGGGTCGGTGAGCCTTCCGGAGCGGCTGCACGCGGCCGCATCCGACCTGCTGGTCCCGGGCGGGCGGGTCTGGCTCGCGGACGTCGCCGACGTCCGCGCGGCCACCCCGCGGCACGATCCGGACGCCCTCGCGGGCGCCCTGCTCGACGTGTTCCGCGCCGCCGTACCGGCGGCCGGGACCGGCGGCGGGGACGGGACACAACAGCACAGCCCGCAGCGCGGAAGGAGCCCGCAATGGCCATGACCGCCACGGTGAAGGACGAGCTGAGCCGGCTCACCGTCACCAAGCAGTCGTCACGGCGTGCCGAGGTGGCTTCGTTGCTGCGGTTCGCCGGCGGGCTGCACATCGTGGGCGGCCGCGTGGTGATCGAGGCCGAGGTCGACACCGGCTCGGTCGCCCGGCGGCTGCGGCGCGAGATCCACGAGCTCTACGGGCACACCGCGGACGCGCACGTGATCACCGCGGGCGGCCTGCGCCGCGGCGCGCGGTACGTGATCCGGGTGATCCGCGACGGCGAGGGCCTGGCCCGCCAGACCGGGCTGCTGGACAACCGCGGCCGCCCGGTGCGCGGGCTCCCGCCGCCGGTCGTCTCCGGGGACCTGTCCGACGCCGAGGCGGCCTGGCGGGGCGCCTTCCTGGCGCACGGCTCGCTGACCGAGCCGGGCCGCAGCTCCGCGCTGGAGGTGACCTGCCCGGGGCCGGAGGCGGCGCTGGCGCTGGTCGGCGCGGCGCGGCGGCTGGGGGTCGCGGCGAAGGCCCGCGAGGTGCGCGGCGCGGACCGGGTCGTGGTCCGCGACGGGGACGCGATCGGTGCGCTGCTGACCAGGATGGGTGCCCACCAGAGCGTGCTCTCCTGGGAGGAGCGGCGGATGCGCCGCGAGGTCCGGGCGACCGCGAACCGGCTCGCGAACTTCGACGACGCCAACCTGCGCCGGTCCGCGCGGGCGGCGGTCGCCGCCGCGGCCCGGGTGTCGCGCGCCCTGGAGATCCTCGGCGACGAGGTGCCCGACCACCTGCGGGCGGCCGGGCGGTTGCGCGCCGAGCACACCCAGGCGTCGTTGGAGGAGCTGGGCCAGCTCGCGGACCCGCCGATGACCAAGGACGCGGTGGCCGGCCGGATCCGGCGGCTGCTGCAGACCGCCGACAAGAAGGCCGCGGAGCTGGGGATCCCGGACACCGAGTCGGCGGTCACCGCGGAGATGCTGGAGGAGGAGAACGGCTGATCGCCGTGCCGGTGCGCAGGGCCGCGATCTGCGTGGCCGGACGCACCACGACGGCGATCATGGTCCGAGCACCGCTCTGATCTCCCGGACCACGCGGTCCGGGGTGCGGTCGAGGTCGTGCCAGGTGAAGCGCAGCACCGTCCAGCCGGCCGCGACGAGCGCGTTCTGCTTGTGCCGGTCCCGCCTGAACCGTTCGGCGCCGGAGTGGAAGGCCCAGCCGTCGACCTCGACCGCGAGCCGCGCCGCGGGGAAGCCGAGATCGATCGTCCACGGCCCGCACGGCACCCCGAGGATCCATCCGCCGATCCGTGCGTCCCGCAGGGCCGCGACCAGCAACCGCTCGGCCGCCGAGGCCGCGCCGTCCGAGGCAGCGGTGAGCAGCGCCGTCGCCCGCCGCACCCCGGGCCGCCCGACCATCCGGCAGTAGGCGGCGTACAGCGCCTCGGGGGAGAGGGAACGCTGCAGCGCCCGGTCGTGCAGGGTCGGCCCGCCGGGCCGCGAGCTCCAGCATGGTCGACGCGCGGGAGGTCACCGCCACCCCGCGCACGATCTCCCGGTCCTGCGCCGCGACGTCGCGGCGCCGTACCCGAACCCCGGTCCGTGGGCGTACCCCGGAGCTGCGGGGGACGGTGACCTCCACGACCGGGGTGGGGCGATCGACGTCGCCGTGCCACCAGGCGGCGGCCGCTCCGCTGACGACGGCGGCCGGCCCCGCGTGCAGTGCCGCCGCACGGACCCGTCCGGCCGGGGTCAGCGGGTGCCCGGCGGCGAGGAAGACCGAGGGATGGACCCGCGACCAGCCGTGCTCCCGGACCCGGCGCCAGAGCGCGTCGGTGGACAGCCCGCACGCCCGGGCCTGCGCCCGCGACACGAGCCCGGACTGCCGGCGGAGGAGATCGTCGAGGTCCACGGCGGGAGGATCGGTCGTCCGCGGCCCGGGGACGGGGGAACGCGTGGGAGAGGTTCGCGATCGGGGCTCATGATCCTCGTGCATGATCGGCGTGCATGATCACTGTCCCGGTGCGTCCGGCCACGCGGATCGCGGTCCCGCGCACCACCACGGTGATCACACCCCGTCACGGGAGGGCTGCGGGGGGTCGGGCATGATGCCGCCGTGACGAACCCGGGTTCCACTCTCCTCGCCGTTCATCTCGATCGATCCAGCATGCTGCGGCCGCTGCTCCCCGCACTCCGCGCCGGACTCGCCGACCTGATCCGTGCCCAGGCCGGGCCGGACGAGCCGGAGGTCGTGCTGTCGACCGGGAACGACCTGACCCGTTCCCTCGCCGACGGCTCGCACCCGCCGGCCGTCCCGGTGCCCGCGCAGGAGGCGCTCGCGGCGCTGCCCGCGAAGCTGCGCGCGCTCGACGGGCCCGACCTGCGCACCGGTGCCCACCGGCTGCTCGACGCCGTCGGCGACGAGCTCGCCGCCCGCCCCGAGGGCGACCGGCCCGGGCGGGTCGTCGTCCTGCTCGTCGGGGAGGCCGCGGTCGGCGACACCGCCGCGGTCCGCGAGCGCATCGCCCACCAGCAGGCCGCCTACGCCTGGGAGTTCGTGCTGGTGGACGTCACCGCGGCCGGCGTGCCGGCCGGCCCGACGGAGGAGCCGGACGCCGCCGCGGGGGAGGGCTCCGCCGTCGCCGTCAAGCAGCGCGCCGGTGGGCCCGCCGCGGCCGCCCGGTTCGGGATCCCGGCGACCGCGACGATCACCGCGGGCCCCGGCCGGGAGGGGATCACCGCCGCGCTGACCGCCGCGGCCTCGTTCGTGACCCGGGCCAGGGCCGCCGCCCCGCGCGAGCCCGTCGAGGGCTTCACCGACGACGAGCGCGCCGCCGCCGATGCGCCCGACACCCGTCCCGGCTGGAAGAAGTTCCTGCGCATCGCCTGACCTCGTCCGCGATCCGTACCCGATCGGGTCCGGGTACGGATCGCGGCGCAGGTCACCGGGTACGCGGGGTTCGGGGCGGGCGGTCCGCCGATAGGGTGGTCGCCGAGCACGGGAGGCGGTGCTCCCCGACGGGGGAGAGCGCCGTGACCGACCTGCCGCCCCGCCGCCGGGACCCGGCGCGCCGGGGACTGGGACACCCAGACGACAGCGCACGACGAGCCCATGGAGGCACTGTGACGGTCCGCGTAGGAGTCAACGGCTTCGGCCGCATCGGCCGGAACTTCTGGCGGGCGGTGGACGCCCAGCGCGCCGCCGGCACCACGGACATCGAGATCGTCGCGGTGAACGACATCACCGACAATGCGACGCTCGCGCACCTGCTGAAGTACGACTCGATCCTCGGCAGACTGCCCTACGAGGTCGGCACCTCGGGCGACGAGATCGTCGTCGACGGCAAGGGTTTCAAGGGGCTCGCCGTGCGCGACCCCGGCGAGCTGCCCTGGAAGGACCTGGGCGTCGACGTCGTCGTCGAGTCGACCGGTCTGTTCACCAAGCGCGACGCCGCGGCCAAGCACCTCGACGCCGGCGCGAAGAAGGTCGTCATCTCGGCCCCGGCGACCGGTGAGGACCTCACCATCGTCAAGGGCGTCAACGACGGCGACTACGACGGCTCGCAGAACATCGTCTCGAACGCGTCCTGCACCACGAACTGCCTGGCGCCGCTGGCGAAGGTCCTCGACGACCTGCTCGGGATCGAGAAGGGTCTGATGACCACGATCCACGCCTACACCGCGGACCAGAACCTGCAGGACGGCCCGCACAAGGACCTGCGCCGGGCCCGCGCCGCCGCGCTGAACATCGTCCCCACCTCGACCGGTGCGGCGAAGGCGATCTCGCTGGTCCTGCCGCACCTCAAGGGCAAGCTGGACGGCTACGCGCTGCGGGTGCCGATCCCCACCGGCTCGGCCACCGACCTGACCGTCGAGGTCCGCAAGGAGGCGAGCGCCGAGGAGATCAACGCGGCGTTCAAGGCGGCCGCCGAGGGCCCGCTGAAGGGCATCCTGAAGTACACCGAGGACCCGATCGTCTCCTCCGACATCGTCACCGACCCGCACTCGACGATCTTCGACTCGGGCCTGACCAAGGTCATCGGGAACCAGGTCAAGGTGGTCGGCTGGTACGACAACGAGTGGGGCTACTCGAACCGCCTCGTCGACATCGCCGGGCTGGTGGCGTCGAAGCTGTGAGGACCCTCGACGACCTCCTGAACGAGGGGGAGGGCGTGCAGGGCCGGACCGTGCTGGTGCGGTCCGATCTCAACGTTCCCCTCGACGACGACCGGACCATCACCGACGACGGCCGCATCCGCGCCTCGGTGCCGACGATCTCGGCGCTGTCCGGGGCCGGGGCGCTGGTCGTGGTGACCGCGCACCTGGGCCGGCCGAAGAACGGCCCGGACGAGAAGCTCTCGCTGGCCCCGGTCGCCGACCGGCTCGGTGAGCTGCTGGGTGCGCCGGTCCGGCTGGTGGAGCTGGGGAAGCCGCTGCCGAGCATGGCCGCGGGCGACGTCGTGCTGCTGGAGAACATCCGGTTCGACGCCCGGGAGACCGCCAAGGACGACGCCGAGCGCGCCGCGTTCGCCGACGAGCTGGTCGCCCTGGTGGGCGACGACGCCGCGTTCGTCTCGGACGGCTTCGGCGTGGTGCACCGCAAGCAGGCCTCGGTGTACGACGTCGCGCAGCGGCTCGATCCCTACGCGGGCGGCCTGGTGCTGTCCGAGGTCGAGGTCCTGCGGACCCTGACCGGGGATCCGGAGCGGCCGTACGCGGTAGTGCTCGGCGGCTCGAAGGTCTCCGACAAGCTGGCCGTGATCGAGGCGCTGCTGCCCGGTGTGGACACCCTGCTGGTCGGCGGCGGGATGTGCTTCACCTTCCTGGCCGCCCAGGGGCACGGCGTCGGGTCGTCGCTGCTGGAGGCCGACCAGGTCGGGACCTGCCGGACGCTGCTGGAGTCCGGCAAGATCGTCCTGCCGTCCGACGTGGTGGTCGCCGACGCGTTCTCCGCCGACGCCACCACCCGCACGGTGCCGGTCACCGGCATCGAGGACGGCTGGCTGGGCCTGGACATCGGCCCGGAGTCGGTCGCCGCGTTCGCCGACCGGATCGGCGCGGCGCGGACGATCTTCTGGAACGGACCGATGGGCGTCTTCGAGCTGGCCCCGTTCGCCGACGGCACCCGCGGTGTGGCGCAGGCGATCGCGGACGCCACGGCGGGCGGCGCGTTCAGCGTCGTCGGCGGCGGTGACTCCGCGGCCGCGGTGCGCGCGCTGGGCATCCCCGAGGACCGCTTCTCGCACATCTCCACCGGAGGGGGTGCCTCGCTCGAGTTCCTCGAGGGCGTCACCCTCCCCGGCGTCGCGGTACTGGAGGGGGACGCATGACTCGCAGTATCGATGGCCGTTCCGCTGGCGCTGCACGGCGCCCGTTCATCGCCGGCAACTGGAAGATGAACCTCAACCACCTCGAGGCGATCGCGGTGGTCCAGAAGCTCGCCTTCGCGCTGCCCGAGAAGTACTTCGACCGGGTCGAGGTGGCGGTGCTGCCGCCGTTCACCGACATCCGCAGCGTGCAGACGCTGATCGACGGCGACAAGCTGAGCGTGGTGCACGGGGCGCAGGACCTGTCCCCACACGACTCGGGCGCCTACACCGGCGACGTGTCCGGCGCGATGCTGGCGAAGCTGGGCTGCCGCTACGTGGTGGTCGGGCACTCCGAGCGCCGGGAGGTCCACGGCGAGGACGACGCCGTCGTCAACTCGAAGGTGCTGGCCGCGCTGCGGCACGGGATCACCCCGATCCTGTGCGTCGGCGAGGGCCTGGACGTCCGCGAGGCCGGCGAGCACGTGCAGCACTGCACCGACCAGCTGCGCGGCGCGCTCAAGGGGGTCACCGCCGAGCAGGCGGCCACCCTGGTGCTCGCCTACGAGCCGGTCTGGGCGATCGGCACCGGCCGGGTGGCCGGCGCGTCGGACGCCCAGGAGGTCTGCGCGGCGCTGCGCGAGACACTGACCGAGCTGTACGGGCCGGAGGTCTCCCGCGCCGTGCGGATCCTCTACGGCGGCTCGGTGAAGTCGTCGAACGTGGCGGAGATCGTCGGCCAGGCCGACGTGGACGGCGCCCTCGTCGGCGGCGCCAGCCTGGACGCCGAGGAGTTCGCGAAGCTGTCCGCGATCGCGGCCGGCGGCCCGCTGCCCTAGGCAGGTCCGCCCGCACAGCCGTGGAGCCGTGGCCGCCGGGTGCGGGGCCACGGCTCCACGCGTTCCCGGCCACCCCGGCCGGCGGGCCCCCGCAGCGGGCGGAGTATCCTCGGCCACTCCGGCGAGCGACCAGGATTGGGAAGCGCGTGATCCTGACACTGCAGATCATCCTCATCGTGACCAGCCTTCTGCTGATCGCGCTGATCCTGCTGCAGCGCAGCAAGGGTGGGGGTCTGACCAGCCTCTTCGGCGGCGGCGTGCAGTCGAGCCTGTCCGGCTCCGCGGCCGCCGACCGCAACATGGCTCGTTACACCATCTTCGTCGGAATGATCTGGGCGATCGCCGTCGTCGGCAACGGCCTGATGCTGGCGAACGTCTGACCGTCGCGGCGAGGGAGAGGGGACGAGGGAGATGGCTGGCGGCAACGCGATCCGCGGCACCCGGGTGGGGGCCGGTCCGATGGGCGAGTCCGAGCGGGGCGAGAGTGCCGCCCGCGAGCGGATCCCCTTCTACTGTGTGAACGGCCACGTCAACAACACCTGGTTCGCCGCGGAGGCCGAGGTCCCCGAGACCTGGGACTGCCCCCGCTGCGGGCTGCCCGGCGGCCGGGACTCGGCGAACCCGCCGGCCGCCCCGCGCACCGAGCCGTACAAGACGCACCTCGCGTACGTGAAGGAACGGCGCAGCGACGCCGACGGTGAGGCCATCCTCGAGGAGGCCCTCGGTCGGCTGCGGGCGTCCCGGGAGCTCTGATCGGGCTCCCCGGGCCGCGCGCGCTCGTCCGGCGGGCCCGCCGGCGCGCCGGGCGGGTGCTCGACGACGCGCTGGCCCGGCACACCGCGAACCAGACGGCGACCCTGCGGTCCGAGCTGGCGTTGCTGCGCGAGGAGCTGGACGGCCGGGTCCGCACCGAGGTCGACCGGGTCGTCGCCGAGCTGCGCGCGGTCGAGATCCGGGACCGCCGGGACACGATCGCGGCGGGGGAGCGGGAGGCCGTCGCGAGCAGCGCCCGGTTCGCCCGGGAGCACCTCGCCGACGCGGTGCCGCTGCCGAACCCGCAGGCCACCCTGGAGCACGCGCTCCGGGCCGCCCCGACCGGCGGGACGGCGCTGGAGTTCGGCGTGTACCGCGGCGGCACCCTGCGCACCATCGCCGAGCACCGCGGCGACGGCCGGGTGCACGGTTTCGACACCTTCACCGGCCTGCCGCAGACCTGGCGCCAGGGCTTCCCGGCCGGCGCGTTCGGCGACGTCGGCGAGCTCCCGCGGGTGCCCGGCGCCGAGCTGGTGCCCGGGCTGTTCGAGGACACCCTCGACGGGTTCCTGGCGACGCATCCCGGCCCGGTCGACTTCCTGCACGTCGACTCCGACCTCTACTCGTCCGCGGTCACCGTGCTGGCCGGGGTCGGCCCGCGGTTGCGCTGTGGCAGCATCGTGCTGTTCGACGAGTTCTTCAACTTTCCGCAGTGGCAGCGTGACGAGGCCCGTGCCTGGTGGGAGTACGCCGCCGCGCACGACGTCGGCTACAGCTACCTCTGCTACACCTACGACAACGAGCAGGTCGCCGTCCGGATCGACGAGCCGGGCGGACCGCCCCCCTCGTGATCCCGGGCACGTTCGGGATAGATTCCGAGGTCATGACCCGCTGGACGCTGCCTCCGGAACAGATCCCCTCGGCCTGGTTCAACGTCGTTCCGCACCTGCCGAGCCCGGTGCAGCCGCCGTTGCACCCGGGGACGCGGGAGCCGGTCGGGCCGGCCGACCTGGCGCCGCTGTTCCCGAGGTCGCTGATCGAGCAGGAGGTCAGCGCCGAACCGTGGATCGACGTGCCGGGCGAGGTGCTCGACATCCTGCGGCTGTGGCGGCCGACGCCGCTGCAGCGGGCGGTCCGGCTGGAGCAGGCGCTGGGCACCCCGGCGCGCATCTACTTCAAGGACGAGTCGGTCTCCCCGGCCGGCAGCCACAAGCCGAACACCGCGGTGCCGCAGGCGTTCTACAACGCCCGCGAGGGCATCCGGCGGCTCACCACCGAGACCGGCGCCGGCCAGTGGGGCACCTCGCTGGCGTTCGCCGCGGCCCAGTTCGACCTGGAGCTGAAGGTCTACATGGTGCGGGCGTCGTTCGGGCAGAAGCCCTACCGGCGGATCGCCATCGAGACCTGGGGCGGCGAGGTGGTCCCGAGCCCGGTCGACGAGCCGGACCACCCGGGCTCGCTGGGTGCGGCGATCTCGGACGCGGTGCGGGACTGCGTCGGCCGCGACGACACCCACTACGCGCTCGGGTCGGTGCTCAACCACGTGCTCTTGCACCAGACCGTGGTCGGGCTGGAGGCGCGCGAGCAGCTGGGGCTGGCCGGCGAGACGCTGCCGGACGTCGTGATCGGTTCCTGTGGGGGCGGCTCGAACCTGGGCGGCATCACCTTCCCGTTCGTGCCGGACGAGAGCGTGCGGCTGCTCGCCGTCGAGCCGCTGTCCTGCCCGACGCTGACCCAGGGCCGCTACGACTACGACTTCGGTGACACCGCGGGCCTGACCCCGCTGATGCCGATGTACACCCTCGGCCACGACTTCGTGCCACCGTCGATCCATGCGGGCGGCCTGCGCTACCACGGCGACTCGCCACTGGTGTCGTCGCTGGTGAAGGACGGCCGGATGGAGGCGGCGGCCTACCCGCAGGGCAAGGTCTTCGAGGCGGCCGTGCAGTTCGCCCGGAGCGAGGGGAAGATCCCGGCCCCGGAGACCGGGCACGCGATCGCCGCCGCGATCGACGAGGCACTCGCCGCGAAGGAGACCGGGGAGGAGCGGGTCATCCTGTTCAACTACTCCGGGCACGGCTTCCTCGACCTGGCCGCGTACGACGACTACAACAACGGCCGGCTCGACGACGAGATGGGCTGATCCCACCGGTCCGTACCGCTGTGCCCGGAAGGACCGGGCAGCGCGCGACATCGGCGGCGTCCTGCTCGGCGGCGGCGAGTTCGCCGGCTGGCGAACACGATCGGCCAGGCGGTCGGCGTCGGCTCGGACACCGCGCCGTGGCCGGGGCCGGACGCGCTGCCCGCGCTCGCCTACGTGATGTTCCACCTGGTGAAGGTGACCATCGGCTTCCGGGGGGACGGCGACGACGAGGTCACCGGCATCGACGAGACCGAGCACGCCGAGACCGCTTACGACTTCTCCACGCTGCGCGGCGGCACCGCGTCCGCGCGGCCGGCCGGCAGGCCACCACCGCGCCACCGGTGGAGGCGTCGTGAAGCTGGTGACCGCGATCGTCCGGCCCTACGCGCTGCGAGGCGGCCCGCACCGGGAAGGTCGGCGGAGGGAAGGTGTGGGTGCAGGCCGTCGAGACGGTCGTCCGGGTGCACACCGCCGTGCGCGGAGGCTCGGTGCCCGGCCGCCGTGGGCTCAGCGCCGGGCCACCCGCGCCCGGCGCCGTGCCCCGGCGCCCGGGCGGCCGGTGTCCGGGGCCGTCGACCGGGCGGCGTGCGCCGCCCCGAGGTCCGCGGCGGCCGCGGCGAAGGCGGGATCGAAGAACAGGAAGCTGAGCAGCTCGGCGCCGTGCGTGAGATCGGTGTCCGGCACGGCCCCGCCGACCAGCCGTTCCAGCACCAGCAGCGGCGGGTTGCGCAGCGCCCGCAGCCCGCCGTACTCGCGGCGGCGGATCTCGGCGGCCAGGTCGGCCAGCTCGGTGGCCCGGTCCGCGGGCGGCCCGGCGAACCAGGCGCCGATCCGGGCGTGCCTGCCGTCGGTGCCCCGGTCGATCTCGGCGTTCACCGCGCGCAGCGTGCGCAGGTCCTCGGTGACCCCGGCGCCCAGCACGATCCGCAGCGCGAGCGCCGCGACCGCGTATACGTCGGGCACCCGGTCCGGCGTCGGCGCCGCGTCCGGGCACGGCGCCGCCGGCGTCGTCGCGACCACCCCGATCCGATCGGCGCCCAGCCGCAGCGCCGGCTTCAGCGGGGTGTTCAGCCGGACCCCGCCGTCGACGTACCAGCCGGCGCCCGGGCCGTCGATCCGGCGCGGCGCGAACAGCACCGGCACCGCCGCCGACGCGAGCAGATGGTCCGGGGTCAGCCGGGTGCCGACGTAGCGGATGTCGCGGCCCGGATCGTACGGCGGGAGCGCGACGTCCGGCCCGTGCTCGACGAACACGACCGTCCCGCCGGTCCCGGCCGCGGTGCAGGCGACCCCGACGGCGTCGACGAGCCCACCGGCGACGGCGTGGTGCAGCCGGTCCCAGTCGACGACCCGCTCGACGACCGGGCGCAGCCGGTCCGCGTCGAGCAGCCGGGTCACCCGCTCCGGCAGCCCGACGGCGCGGCGCAGCGCGGACGGGACGCCGAGCAGGTCCCCGGCGTAGGCGAGGCCGGCCTCCAGTGCCGACGACGGCAACGCGACCACGTCGCCCGTCCGCACCGACTCCCAGCGGGCGACCAGCTCCGCCGCCGCGGCGTCCGGCCGGGTCCCGGCCAGACCGGCCAGCGCGGCCACGTTGAGCGCCCCGGCACTCGTCCCGACCAGCACCGACGGCGCCGACCATGTCCGCTCCAGCCGGGGCAGCAGCTCGGTGAGCGCCCCCGCCTCATAGGCGCCGCGGGCGCCGGCGCCGGCCACCACCAGCCCGGTCCGTCCCGCCATCACGCGCCCCCTCGCCTCGGACCCCCGAAGCCAGGTTACCCGCGGGTCACCCCTCGTAGGCGGCCCGCAGCGCGGCCGTGTCCAGCTTGCCGTGGGTGGCGTAGAGGACCTTCGCGACGCGCCCCGCGGCGTCGGGGTCCGGGCCGTTGAGCCAGCCCAGCAGACCCGGCGGCAGGATCTGCCAGGAGAAGCCGAAGCGGTCCTTCAGCCAGCCGCAGGGCTGCGTCGTGCCGCCCTGCACCAGCGAGTCGTAGAAGTGGTCCACCTCGTCGGCGGTGTCGCAGTGCACCTCCAGCGAGACCGCCTCGCTGAAGGTGAACCCGGGACCGCCGTCGAGCGCGGTGTACCGCTGCCCGCCCAGCCGGAACGACACGGTGAGCACCTGTCCCTCCCGCTCCGGGATCTCGGGGCCGAAGTGGGTGATCTCGTCGATGCCGGAGTCCGGGAACACCGACGTGTAGAACCGGGCGGCCTCCTCGGCCCGTCCGTCGAACCAGAGGCAGGGTGTGATCGTCCGCATCGCGCGTCCCTTCGGCCGGGGGCGCCGACCGCCGGCGCCCCGTACCGTCACCGACCGGGGGCGGCCCGGGAACTCATCGGCCGGCCGGCCCCGGATCCCCGGCGCGCGGCACCGGGCGGACGTGCGCGGCCGCCGCGGTGGCCCGGTCGCGGGCGGTGGCGACGTCGTCGGCGGCAGCGACCGCGACGCCCATCCGGCGCCGCTCACCGGCCGTCGGCTTCCCGAACAGCCGTAGGTCGGCGCCCGGGACGGCGAGCGCCTCGGCGACGCCCTCGTAGTCCGGCGCGGTCAGCTCCTGCCCGCCGTAGACGACCGCGGACGCGCCGGGGGAGCGCAGCGAGGTGTCCACCGGCAGCCCGAGCACGGCGCGCGCGTGCAGCTCGAACTCGCTGAGCCGCTGGGTCGCGAGGGTGACCAGGCCGGTGTCGTGCGGCCGCGGGCTGACCTCGGAGAACAGCACCTCGTCGCCGCGGACGAACAGCTCCACCCCGAACAGGCCGCGCCCGCCCAGCGCCTCGGTGATCCGGCCGGCGACGTCCTGCGCGGCCGCCAGCGCGGCGGGCGACATCGGCTGCGGCTGCCACGACTCGACGTAGTCGCCGTTCTCCTGGCGGTGCCCGACCGGCTCGCAGAACGCGGTGCCGCCGGCGTGCCGCACGGTGAGCAGGGTGATCTCGTAGTCGAACTCGACGAAGCCCTCGACGATCACCCGCGGGTTCGACACCCGGCCGGCGGTGCGGGCGTGCTCCCAGGCGGCCTCGGCGTCCCCGGCGTCCTTGAGCACCGACTGGCCCTTGCCCGACGACGACATCACCGGCTTGAGCACGCACGGCAGCCCGACCCGGCCGATCGCCGCCCGGACCTCGTCCAGGGTGTCGGCGAACGCGTACGGCGACGTCGGCAGCCCCAGCTCCTCGGCGGCGAGCCGCCGGATGCCCTCCCGGTCCATGGTCAGCTTCGCCGCCCGCGCCGTCGGCACCACGGTCGTCCCGGCGGCCTCGATCTCGACCAGCGCGTTCGTCGCGATCGCCTCGATCTCCGGGATGACCAGGTCCGGCGCCTCCTGCTCGATCAGCGTCGCCAGGGTGACCGGGTCGGTCATGTCGATCGCGTGCCAGCGGTGCGCGACCTGGTGCGCGGGGGCGTGCGGGTAGCGGTCGACGGCGACGACCTCGACACCGAGCCGCTGGAAGGCGATCGCCACCTCCTTGCCGAGCTCACCCGAGCCGAGCAGCAGCACGCGGGTGGGGTCCGGGCCGAGCGGGGTGCCGATACGCATGGCTCCGGACCCTAACCGGGGTCGTCCGGCGCGCCGCCAGGGAACGGGCGCGAGGTCACACGTCCGGTTCATCCAGCGGTCGGCAGCCGCGCCGGGTCAGCAGACCCGCGGCAGGAACCCGTCCGGCAACTTCCCGGCCGCCGCGGCGTCGAGCAGCCAGCGGGTCCGCTCGGTCCCGCGGGCCCCGCCGACCGGCAGCTCGGTCTCCGGTGTCCCGGTCAGCGCACCCGCCACCGCGGGAGCCTTCCCGGCGCCCGCCGCGACCACCCACACCTCGCGGGACCGCCGGGCCGCGGCCAGGGTCAGCGAGATCCGGGTCGGCGGCGGCTTCGGGCAGTCGAACACCCCGACGACGGTGGCGGCCTGCTCGTGCACCGCGGGGGAGTCCGGGAACACCGACAGCGTGTGCCCCTCCTCGCCCATGCCGACCAGCGTCACGTCGAACGCCGGGACGCCGTCCTCCTCCGGGCGAGCCAGGTCCGCCAGCAGCCGCGCGTAGTCGGCGGCCGCCCGCACCGCGTCGTCGGACGAACCGCCACCGGCCGGCGCGGCCGGCATCGGATGCACCCGGGCCGGGTCCAGCGCCACCCCGTCGAGCAGCGCCTCCCTGGCCTGGAGCTCGTTGCGATCCGGATCGTCGGCGGGCACGAACCGCTCGTCACCCCAGAACACGTCCACCGCCGACCAGTCGACGGCGTCCCGCCCGGGGGACGCGGCGACCTCCCGCAACAGCTGGATGCCGACCCCGCCGCCGGTCAGCACGACCCGCGGCACGGTCCCGCGGGACTGGACGTCGGCCAGCGCCGTCAGCAACCGGGCCGCGGTCGCCGCGGCCAGCACCGCCGCGTCCGGATGGACGACGACCTGGATCTTCTCGCTCGGGGACACGCTCGCACCTGCCGGCATCTCAGACCTTCACGGGGGTTCGGCCGCGCGTCACCAGGGACACACCGGCCAGGGCTTCCTGGTACACCTCGTCCGGATCGAGCCGGCGCAGCTCCTCGGCCAGGCAGTCCGATACCTCGCGGCGGGCCAGCGCGATCAGCCGCTCCGGCTGGCCGGGCTGGGTCAGCCGGGCGGTGCGGCCGTCCGGCCGGGCCAGCTCCACGTCACCCGACGGCCGGTTCAGCCGGATCATCGACAGGCCGTTCTCCTGCGCCGACGGCGACCGCTTCACCTTCACCCCGAGCGCCGACGCCAGCCAGCCCGCCATCAGCTCGGTCGACGGCGACACCGCCTCCCCGGCGACCACCGCACCGGTCACCTCGTCGTGCGGCGGGACGTCCAGCGCCGCCGCCAGCTGCGCCCGCCAGTGCGTCAGCCGGGTCCAGGTCAGGTCGGTGTCCCCGGGCGCGTGGTCCCGGCGGCGCTGCTCGAACGCCTTCGTCGGGTTCTTCGACGACAACGCGTCGGTGATCCGGCGCTGGGCCAGTCTGCCCACCGCGTCCTCCGACGGGCTGGCCGGCGCCTCACCCGGCCACCACGCCACCACCGGCGCGTCGGGCAGCAGCAGCGGCATCACCATGCCGGCGCCCGCGTCCTCCGCGGCCAGCGCGCCGTAGCCGCGCAGCACGATCACCTCGCTCGCGCCGGCGTCGCCGCCGACCCGGATCTGGGCGTCCAGCCGGGCCGCCGCCCGGCGCTGGCCGCGGGCCAGCACGATCACCCGGCACGGGTGCTCCCGGCTCGCCGAGTTCGCGGCGTCGACCGCCCGCTCCAGGCTCGGCCCGTCGTCGGTCACGACGACCAGCGTGAGCACCCGGCCGAGCGCGAACACGCCGCCGGACTCGCGCAGCTCGACGAGCTTGCGGTTCACCGCCGAGGTGTTGCTCGACGGCAGATCGATGATCATGACGAGACCCCTCGTGGGTGGGAGACGGGTTGTGCTGATGCGGCCGTTCGCGGGCTCACGGGCTGTGCTGATGCGGCCGTTCGCGGGCTCACGGGCTGTGCTGATGCGGCCGTTCGCGGGCTCACGGCCGGCGCCAGTGTCGGCCGGTCCGCGCCAGCATCTCCGCCGACGAGTCCGGGCCCCAGGACCCGGCCGGGTAGCCGTCCGGCCCCTCCGGGGAGTCCGCCCAGAACTCGATCACCGGGTCGAGGATCTCCCAGGACCGCTCGACCTCCTCGTTCACCGGGAACAGCGACGGCTCGCCGAGCAGCACGTCCAGGATCAGCCGCTCGTAGGCCTCCGGGGACGACTCGGTGAAGGCGTTGCCGTAGCCGAAGTCCATCGTGACGTCGCGGACCTCCATCTGGTTGCCCGGCACCTTCGAGCCGAACCGCATCGTCACCCCCTCGTCCGGCTGCACCCGGATCACCAGGGCGTTCTGCCCCAGCTCCTCGGTCATCGTGGCGTCGAACGGCAGGTGCGGCGCGCGCTTGAACACCACCGCGATCTCGGTGACCCGGCGGCCCAGCCGCTTGCCGGTGCGCAGGTAGAACGGCACCCCGGCCCAGCGCCGGTTCTCCACCTCGTAGGTGATCGCGGCGAAGGTCTCGGTGGTGGACCCCGGATTGAAGCCCTCCTCCTCCTTGAGGCCGGGCACCTGCTCGCCGCCCTGCCAGCCGCCCTCGTACTGGCCGCGGGCGGTGGTCTCCTCCAGCGGCAGCGCCAGCTTGACCGCCTTCAGCACCTTGATCTTCTCGGCCCGCAGCTCGTCCGACGAGAACGACGTCGGCTCCTCCATCGCGGTGAAGGCGAGCAGCTGCAGCAGGTGATTCTGGATGACGTCGCGGGCCGCGCCGATCCCGTCGTAGTAGCCGGCGCGCCCGCCCAGCCCGATGTCCTCGGCCATCGTGATCTGCACGTGGTCGACGTAGTTGGCGTTCCAGATCGGCTCGAACAGCTGGTTGGCGAAGCGCAGCGCCAGCACGTTCTGCACGGTCTCCTTGCCGAGGTAGTGGTCGATCCGGAAGACCGAGTCCTCGGGGAACACCTCGTTGACGATCGCGTTCAGCTCCTTGGCCGACGCCAGGTCGTGCCCGAACGGCTTCTCGATCACCACCCGGCGCCACACGTCCGGGTCCTCCTGCGCGGACAACCCGGAGCGGGCCAGCTGCTTGCACACCACCGGGAACGCGCTCGGCGGGATCGACAGGTAGAACGCGTGGTTCCCGCCGGTGCCGCGCTTCTCGTCCAGCTCGCGGACGGTGCGTTCGAGCTCGTCGAACGCGGCGTCGTCGTCGAAGGTCCCCTGCACGAACCGTAGCCCCTCGGCGAGGCGGTCCCAGACCTCCTGTCGGAACGGCGTGCGCGCGTGCTGGCGGACCGCGTCGTGCACGACCCGCCCGAAGTCCTCGGTGTCCCAGTCCCGCCGGGCGAACCCGGTGAGCGCGAAACCCGGCGGGAGCAGGCCGCGGTTCGCCAGGTCGTAGATCGCGGGCATCAGCTTCTTGCGGGACAGGTCCCCGGTCACCCCGAAGATCACCAGGCCGCAGGGGCCGGCGATCCGGGGGAGGCGCTTGTCACGGGGATCGCGCAACGGGTTGGTACGGCCGCCGTTCGCGGTGGGCATCGCCTCTCCTGATGTGGGTACTCGACGGCTGGTCGTCGGGCTGGTCGGGATCAGTGGTCCGGCCGGGTCTCGACGGCACGGGCGAGCGTGACGAGGCCGGTCAGCCGGTCGGTCAGGTGCAACCGCAGTACGGGGCGCCCCCGGCTGCGCTGCTCGCGGACTACCGCTCGGGCCTGTGCCGCGTGCAGGCTATCCAGTCCGGACGGTTCCGGCGCGGTACCCGCGCCGAACGGGTCCTCCGGAGCAGCACCCGATCCGTCGGGATCGAGTCCGCCGCCGGTGAGGTGGCAGTGCACCGCCCGGTCCGGCCCGCCGGTGTCGCCGCTGCGGCAGCCCGGGGCCCAGCCGAACGCGATCGGCAGCCCGGTCCGCCCCGCGAGCGGGCCGCGCAGCACCGCGACCGACGCGTCGGACTCCGGATCCAGCCAGGCGGACACCGCCAGGTGGCCACCGTCGTCCGCGACCGCGGCCAGCGCGTCCAGCGCACCGGCGACCGTGTCCACACCGGATGGCAGCCAGCCGTCTGCGTGCACCGCGATCCCGCCGTCGACGAACGCCGGCGCGTCCTCCGGCTCGCCCGGATCGGGGGCGGGCAGGCCCGGCGCGAACGGGTCGGTCCGCCGCGCCCGTGCCGCCAGCGCCGCCGCGACCTGCCACAGCACGATCGTGGCGCCGGGCGGGGCGTCGGTGCGGACCGCCCCGTGCCCGGGCGCGGGCGCCGGGCCGGTGCCGTCGGCGTGCACGTCGACCACCGGCGGCGGCGCGGCCGGGTCCGCGACCTGCGGGGCCGGGACGGGCGCGTCGGGCCCGGTCGGGACGGCGGCCAGCCCGGCCGCGGTGAGCAGCGGCGCGAGCCAGGCGGTCAGCGCGGGCGAGCGGTCGTCGTCGCGCAGCGCCAACACCGAACCGCCGGCCGCGGCGAGCGCCCCGGCGAGCAGCAGCGCCGGGTTCTCCGGGTCGTCCTCGCCGAGCGTGCCGGCCGCCGGGACGGCCGCCGCCAGCAGCCCGGCGACGTCGGCACCGGCCAGACCGGCCGGGACCAGCCCGAGCGGACCCAGTGCGCCGAACCGGGCCGGGACGTCCGCGTCAAGGGTCACCACCGTGATGCCGGTACCGGGCGTGTCCAGCGGCGAACCGGGTTCGGTGAGGTGCACGGTGCGGCCGGTGAGAGCGTCCGCGCCGATCTCGTCGGCGAGCACCGACACCACCGCGTGCCGGACGGCGCCGACCACCGGATCGTCACCGGCCGGATCGGCGACCACGAGCACCGTCTCCGCAGGTTCCCGGGCCAGCGCCTCGGCGACCTGCACCGGATCGGCGGAGTCCAGCGCGGTCAGCCGGGTGGTGTCCGGGGAGCCCGCGGCGACCAGCCGGGCCACCGCGACCGCGTCCGGCGTGCCGACCAGCAGCACCCGGTGCGCGCCGAGGACCGCGAACCGCTCGCGCAGCGCCGCGATCTGCCCGGTCAGCGGGCGAGACGCGCGGGCCAGCCCGGTCCAGCCGGTGCCGGAGCCGGGTACGGCCGGCCACACGCTCGGATCGCCGTCGGCCACCCGGGACGCGACAGTCTCCTCCGCCAGGTCGCCGGCGATCCGGCGGGCGGCGGTCGAGAACGGCTCCCCGGCCAGCACCACCCGGACCGGGGCGGCCGGTGCCGGGACGGAACCGCCGGCGGCGGCGGAGCCGAGATCGGCCCCGTCGCCGCCGGGCGTGTCGGCCACCGGCTACCTGGCGGCGTCGAGCTGCGAGCGGACCGTGTCCTGCAGCTCGGTCCACGACTTCTCGAACTTGTCCACGCCCTCGTTCTCCAGGACGAGGTAGACGTCGTCGAGGTCGATGCCGACGCCCTCCAGATCGGTGAAGACCTGCTGCGCGGCACCCGCGGTGTCGGTCACCTTGTCGCCGTCGACCTCACCGTGGTCGGCGAACGCCTCCAGGGTCTTCTCCGGCATCGTGTTGACGGTGTTGTCCACCACCAGCTCGGAGACGTAGAGGGTGTCCGGGTAGTCCGGGTTCTTCACCCCGGTGGACGCCCACAGCGGACGCTGCGCGTGCGCGCCCTTCGCCGCGAGCGCGTCCCAGCGGGCGCCGGAGAACGCATCCCGATAGGCCGCGTAGGCCAGCCGGGAGTTCGCGACCGCCGCCTTCCCGCGCAGCCCCAGCGCCTCGTCGCCGCCGGCCGCCTCCAGCCTGCCATCGATCTCGGAGTCCACCCGGGACACGAAGAACGAGCCCACCGAGTGGATCGAGGCCAGGTCCTGACCGTTCCCGACGGCCTGCTCCAGCCCGGTCAGGTACGCGTCCATGACGGCCTTGTACCGCGCCACCGAGAAGATCAGCGTGACGTTGACGCTGATCCCCTCCGCGGTGGCCCGGGTGATCGCGGGCAGGCCGGCCTCGGTCGCCGGGATCTTCACCAGCAGGTTCGGCCGGTCCACCGCCTTCCACAGGTCCAGCGCCTGGGCGACGGTCTTCTCGGTGTCGTGCGCCAGGCGCGGATCGACCTCGAGCGACACCCGTCCGTCGACGCCGCCGGTGCGCTCCCAGACCCCGGAGAACACGTCGCAGGCCTGCTGCACGTCGGCGACGGTGATCTCGCGGATCGCCGAGTCGACGTCCGCGCCGCGGGCCGCGAGCTCGCGGACCTGCTCATCGTAGGCGGCGCCGTCGGACAGCGCGCCCGCGAAGATCGTCGGATTGGTGGTGACCCCGACGACGTGCTTGTCCTCGATCAGCTCCGCGAGGTTGCCGCTGGTCAGTCGCTCCCGGGACAGGTCGTCGAGCCAGATGGACACACCCGCCGCGGAGAGCGCGGCGAGACGATCGTTGCTCATGGTTGTCTCCTTGTGGCTCAGGAGTGGCTCAGGACGACTTCTCCACCGCGGCGAGCGAGTCCCGCGCGGCGGCGGCGACGGTCTCGCCGGTGAAGCCGAACTTCTCGAACAGGGTGGCCTGGTCGGCGCTGGCACCGAAGTGCTCGATCGAGACCGAGCGGCCGGCGTCGCCGACGTAGTCCCGCCACGGCATCGCGATGCCCGCTTCGACCGAGACGCGGGCCCGCACCGCAGGCGGCAGCACCGACTCGCGGTATCCGGCGTCCTGCGCGGCGAACCACTCGACACACGGCATGGAGACCACACGGGTTCCGACGCCGTCGGCCTCCAGGATCTTCCGCGCGGCGACCGCGAGGTGCAGCTCCGAGCCGGTGGCGATGATCACAACCTGCGGGACGCCGGACGACGCCTCCTCCAGCACGTAGCCGCCGCTGGCGACGCCCTCGGCGGAGGTGCCGGTCAGCGTCGGCACGTTCTGCCGGGTCAGCGCGAACCCGATCGGGCCGTCGGACGGCCGCTCCAGGGCGGCCTTCCACGCGTAGGCGGTCTCGTTCGCGTCACCGGGCCGGACCACGGACAGGCCCGGGATCGCCCGCAGCGACGCGAGGTGCTCGATCGGCTGGTGGGTCGGCCCGTCCTCGCCGAGGCCGATCGAGTCGTGCGTCCACACGTACAGCGGGTTGGTCTTCATCAGCGCGGCGAGCCGGACGGCGGGCCGCATGTAGTCGGAGAAGACCAGGAAGGTGCCGCCGTAGGCGCGGGTCGGGCCGTGCAGCGCGATGCCGTTCAGCACCGCGCCCATGGCGTGCTCGCGGACACCGAAGTGCAGCGTGCGGCCGTAGGGCTGGGCGTTCCAGGTGCCGGTGGTTGCCGACTTCGGGCCGAACGAGTCGGCGCCCTTCATCGAGGTGTTGTTCGACTCGGCCAGGTCGGCCGAGCCACCCCACAGCTCCGGCAGGACGTCGGCGACCGCGGCCAGCACGGCACCGGACGCCTTGCGGGTGGCCAGGCCCTTCTCGTCGGTGTCCCAGTGCGGCAGGACGTCGGCCCAGCCCTCCGGGAGCCGCTTCGCCAGCAGCCGGTCCAGCAGTTGCTTGCGCTCCGGCTCGCGCTGCGCCCACTCGTCGAAGGTGCCCTGCCAGGTGTCGTGCGCGGCCCGGGAACGCTCGCCGACCGAGCGGGTGTGCGCGAGCACCGCCTCGTCGACGTCGAACTCCTTGTCCGGGTCGAACCCGAGGACCTCCTTGACGGCCCGGACCTCGTCGTCGCCGAGCGCGGAGCCGTGTGCGGCGCCGGTGTTCATCTTGTTCGGCGACGGGTAGCCGATGACCGTGCGGAGCACGATGAACGAGGGCCGGGAGGTCTCCGCCTTCGCGGCCTCCAGCGCGGCCAGGATGCCGCTGACGTTCTCGCCGCCCTCGACGACCTGAACGTGCCAGCCGTAGGACTCGTACCGCTTGGCGGTGTCCTCGTTGAGGGCGATGTTGGTGTCGTCCTCGATCGAGATCTCGTTGGCGTCGTAGATCACCGTGAGGTTGCCGAGCTCCTGCCGGCCGGCCAGCGAGGACGCCTCCGAGGTGACGCCCTCCTCGATGTCGCCGTCCGAGGCGATCACGTAGATCTGGTGGTCGAACGGGCTGGCGCCCTCGGGGGCGTCCGGGTCGAACAGGCCGCGCTCGCGGCGGGCGGCGATCGCCATCCCGACCGCCGAAGACAGGCCCTGGCCGAGCGGGCCGGTGGTCATCTCGACCCCGCGGGTGTGCCCGTACTCCGGGTGCCCCGGGGTGAGCGAGCCCCACTGCCGGAGCTGCTCGAGGTCCTCCCGCTCCAGGCCGTAGCCGGCCAGGTAGAGCTGGATGTAGAGGGTGAGGCTGGAGTGCCCGGCGGAGAGCACGAACCGGTCCCGGCCGAGCCACTCGGGATCGGCCGGGTCGTGCTGCATCACGCGCTGGAACAGGGTGTAGGCCAGCGGGGCCAGGCTCATCGCGGTGCCCGGGTGACCACTGCCGCACTTCTGGACCGCGTCCGCGGCCAGGACCCGGATGGTGTCCACGGCCTTGCGGTCCAGGTCGGTCCAGTCGTCGGGCACGTGCGCGCGGGTGAGCGCGGCGACGGCGCTGTCCCCGGCGTGGGGGGACGTGGCGGTCTCGGACAAGGCGGTGGCTCCTGTACTCGCGTCGGCATCTGGCGGTCGGTGCTGCCGTGGGCGGCTGGTCGGCGGGGGAGCGTGTCCGGCGACGCCGTCGGAGGACGCCGCCGCGTGCCGGCCCCGTTCGGGCCCGGTGCACTGCGACCCGGATCACCCGGTGACATCGTCGCCACCCCCGGCCCGGCACACCCTACTGCGGACGCCGGGCCTGCGGGTTTGCCGACCGTCGCGGCACCGGGCCCGGTCACTCGACACGGGTGTACCCCGGCGCCCCGCACGGCATGCCACCGGTTAGCATCGACGCGCTGTAGAACGTGGCGCCCTGCTACCGCGAGCACCTCGGCTCTAGAGCCCAGCCCGAACACCGAGCCGAGCGAGGTACGAACAGGTGAGCGCACCCGCGTCGCGGCCGAGCCCGACCGTCGAGTCCGTCCCGCGGGACCGGATCGTCGCGCCCGCCGCGGACCGCCCGGGAGCCGAGGCCCCGGCCGCCGCCCCCACCGGACGGGTGGCCCGGGTCCGGGCCACCGTGCTGGCCTACCTGGGCCTGACCAAGACGCGGATCATCGAGCAGCTGCTCGTGGTCACGGTGCCCGCGATGTTCCTCGCCCAGCGCGGGATCCCCTCGCTCTGGCTGATCGTGGCCACCCTGGTCGGCGGCGCGATGGCGGCCGCGGCGGCACACGCGCTGAACTGTGTCGTCGACGCCGACATCGACAAGAAGATGCAGCGCACCGCGCGCCGCCCGCTGGCCCGCGGACAGGTGCCCACCCGCCACGCGCTGGTCTTCGGCCTGGTGCTCGCCGCCGCCAGCTCGGTCTGGCTCGGGTTCACCACGAACTGGCTGGCCGCGGCGCTGTCGCTGGCCGCGATCGCGTTCTACGTGCTGGTCTACACGCTGGTCCTGAAGCGGCGGACCGCGCAGAACATCGTGTGGGGCGGCGCCGCCGGCTGCATGCCGGTGGTGATCGGCTGGGCCGCGGTGACCGGCACCGTCGAGTGGCCGGCGCTGGTGATGTTCGGCGTGATCTTCTTCTGGACGCCGCCGCACTTCTGGGCGCTGGCGATGCGCTACCGCGAGGACTACGCCGCGGCCGGGGTGCCGATGCTGCCGGTGGTCGCGCCGGCGCCCGCGGTCTCGGTGCGGATCGTGGTCTACAGCTGGGTGATGGTGGCCTGGAGCCTGCTTCTGCTGCCGGTGACCTCCTGGGTGTACCTGGCGGTCGCGCTGCTCGGCGGGGCGTACTTCGTGTTCCGGGCGCACCGGCTGCACGCCGAGGTCCGCGCGGGCGGCGAGGTGTCGCCGATGCCGCTGTTCCACTTGTCGAACATCTACCTGTGCGTGCTGTTCGCGGCGATCGCCGTGGACGCGGCTCTGGGCCTGCCGGTCCTGTTCTAGGACGACGCGACCCGCCGGCGGCCGACCGGGGCAGGAGATCACCGTCGTGGTGCGTCGGGCCGCGATCCGCGTGGCCGGACGCACCACGACGGCGATCACGACACCGCGCGGGCCAGCGCCTCCCGGATCCGGCCGCGGTCCGGCAGCGGGCTGGGGCGGCCGCCGCCTCGTCGTCGGTGAGCACCGGCCGGGACCGTACGGTCGCCGGATCGAGGCCGAGCGCGGTCATCTCGGCGCCGAGGATCTCCAGCGCACGCGGGTGCGACGGGCAGCCCGGCCACCACAGCAGCTCCACCACCGGTGCGCCGCTCACGACGACCACTTGATCGAGCAGCCGAGCCGGGGGCGACGTTCTCGATCAGCACGTCGACCAGCGCGGCCACCGCCGATCCGGCCCGGCCCGGCTGCTCTCCGCGTGCCCGGCCGTTCACCGCAGCAGCTCGGGCGTCTCCCACGGCTCGCCGAGCACGTGCTCGCCGAGGAACGCGTACACCGTGCGGTACCAGAGGATCGAGTGGTTCGGTGAGAGCACCCAGTGGTTCTCGTCCGGGAAGTACAGGAACCGGTGCGGGTTCGCCGCCGGATCCGGCTGCCGGGACACCAGGTCCCACCACAGCCGCAGGCCCTCGCCGATCGGCACCCGGTAGTCCTTGTCGCCGTGGATCACCAGCATCGGGGTGACGATCGCGTCCGCGTGCCGGTGCGGGCTGTTCGCCTCCGCCATCTCCGGCGTCATCTCGGTCAGCCAGTACTCGGCGTGGTCGGTGGTCGGGCCGAACTGGTCGAGCGCCCACAGGCTGGCGTGCGTGACGATCGCGGCGAACCGGTCGGTGTGCCCGGCGATCCAGTTCGCCATGTACCCGCCGAACGAGCCGCCCATCACGGCGACCCGGGTGTCGTCGACGTCCGGGCGGGCCAGCGCGGCGTCGGTGGCGGTCATCAGGTCCTCGTAGGGCGGCCCGCCCCACCGGCCCCAGCCGCGCTGCACGAAGTCCTGTCCGTAGCCGGTGGACAGCGCCGGATCGGGCAGCAGCACCGCGTAGCCACGGGCGGCGAGCAGCCACGGGTTCCACCGCCACGCCCAGGCGTTCCAGCTGGCCAGCGGGCCGCCGTGGATCCACAGCAGCAGCGGCGCCGGCCGGTCCGGCCCGGCGCCGTCGGGCAGCACCAGCCAGCTGCGCAGCCGGGTGCCGTCCGGTGCGGTCGTCTCCACCTCGGTGAGCCCGCCGGGCAGCTGCACCGCGGGCACCGGGCCGCGCAGCTGCACCGGTGCGCCGTCACAGGCGGTCGCGTCCACCCGGACCGGCGCGGGTGCCGCGTCGACGGCGTTGCGCAGCGCGTACACCCAGCGGCCGTCCGGTGACGGGCAGGGATCGGTGTAGCAGCCGTGGTCGCCGGTCAGCCGGGTCACCGTGTCGGCGCCGGGCGCCAGGTCGATCCGGAACAGCGGGCCGCGGCCGCCGTCGTCGGCGGTGACGATCAGCGCCGACGAGTCCGCGGTCCAGCGCACCGAGGTCGGCCAGCGGTCCCAGCCCTCGGCGACCGGGCGGGCCGCGCCACCGGCCAGCGGCACCAGCACCAGATCGGTGCGCGGCGCCGCCTGCGGGGTGGAGACCCGCTCCCGCCGCACGACGACGGTCCGGCCGTCCGGGCTGATCCGCGGGTCGCCGTACTCGTGGCCGTCGTCGGACAGCAGATCGCGGTGCTCGCCGGTGACGGTGTCGATCGCGACGATCCCGGGCCGCCAGCTGCCGTGGCCGTGCCCCCGGTGCCAGCCGGTGACGACGGTCGAGCCGTCCGGGGAGACGTCGAACGCGGTCTCGTCGAGCGCCCGGCCCGGCGCCGGGGTGAGATCGGTCCAGCCGGACTCGCCGGGGCCGTCGCCGTCCGCCGGGGCGACCAGCAGCCGGTTCCCGGCCGGGCCGAGATCGTGGTCCCAGTGCCGCACCGGGTAGCCGGTGTGCAGGATCGCGGTGACCTTCGCGTCGGAGCGGGCCGACCGCCGCTGCTCGTCGTCTGCGGCGGTCACCGCGCCGGGCAGCGTCGGCGACGACGCCACCAGGGTCCCGGCGCCGGTGGCGACCGCGACGTCGGCGATCCCGCCCGGCCGGCCGCCGATCTGGCGGGCCTCGCCGCCGCCGGCCGGGAGCAGCCACAGCGCGGTGGCCGGATCGGCCTCCTGAGCGGCGTCCAGGTCCGGGCGCGACGACCGGAACAGCAGGTCACCGGCCGGGGTGAACACCGGACCCGACTCGCCGGCGGCGCCCCGGGTCAGCCGCCGGGCGGGCGTCCCGCCGACCGGGTCGACCTCCCACAGCGCCGTCCGGTAGCGGGTCGCATCGGACTCCAGCTCGGCGACGCCGGTCACCAGCCGGGAGCCGTCGGGCGAGAGCGCCAGCCCGCCGAGGCGGGGCAGCGCGACGTAGGCGTCGAGATCGTGGAACGGGGTCTTCGGGGCGTCGTCCGTCGGCACCCCCGGTTCATAGCATCCCCGGTGCCCCCGCTCCCGGCCGATCCGCCGATCAGGAGGGCAGCAGCAGGAGTTTCCCGGTGGTGCGCCGCCCCTGCAGGTCCTCGTGCGCGGACCGGGCCTGCGCGAGCGGATAGCGGTGCCCGATCCGCACGTCCAGCCTGCCGGCCACGACCTCGGTGTAGACGGCGGCCGCCCGGGCCCGCAGGGTCTCGGTGGTGTCGACGTAGTCGAACAGCTTCGGCCGGGTCAGGTACAGCGAGCCGCCCGCGTTGAGCCGCTGCGGGTCGACCGGCGGGACCGGGCCGGACGCGGCGCCGTAGAGCACCAGCGTGCCGCGCTTGCGCAGCGCGGCCAGGCTCGCGTCGAAGGTGGTCCGGCCGACGCTGTCGAACACGACGTCGACGCCGGTCCCGCCGGTCAGCCCGCGGACCTCGGCGGCGAGATCGTCCACCCGGGTGTAGTCGATCACCTCGGCGGCACCGGCGCCGCGGGCCAGCTCGGCCTTCTCCGCGCTGGACGTCGTCGCGATCACCCGGGCGCCCTTGGCGGTCGCCAGCTGGGTGAGCAACAGCCCGACCCCGCCGGCGGCGGCGTGCACCAGCACCGTCTCGCCACCGGTCAGCGGGCAGCAGTCGTTGACCAGGAAGTGCGCGGTCATGCCCTGCAGCAGCGCCCCGACCGCGATGTCGTCGGCGATCGACTCCGGCACCGGCACGGCCTTCGCCCACGGGACGACGGTCTGCTCGGCGTAGCTGCCCAGCGTCTCCGCCCAGGCGATCCGGTCGCCCACCGCGACCCCCTCGACGCCCTCGCCGAGCGCGGTCACCCGGCCGCTGCCCTCCAGGCCGGGCACGTACGGGGTCTCGATCGGGTAGATGCCCTCACGCTGGTAGGTGTCGATGTAGTTGACGCCGGCGGCGCCCACCTCGACCAGCACCTCACCCGGTCCGGGAGCCGGCGGCTCGACGTCGGCGACCTCCAGCACGTCCGGTCCGCCGGCCCTGGTCACCCGTACCGCTCGCATGCGCACTCCTCCTCCTCGTCGTCGTGGTCGGTGGCTGCCGACGATCATGCCCTCAGGCGTCCCGGCGCCGCATCCGCACGGTCAGCACCACCGCCCCCACCAGTAGGTGGCCGAGCGCGACCAGGGTGCTCGCGGCCAGTCCGCGGTAGGGCAGCGGATCGCGCAGCACGTCGGCGACGGCGTCCCAGCCGGTGGTGATCAGGTAGGGGCGCAACGGCTCCAGCGCCGGGATCGCGGCGAGCACCCCGGTCAGGATCAGCCCGCCCAGCACCGACGACAGCACCACCAGCGGATGCTCGGTGCAGGCCGACACGGCGAGCGCGACGGCGCCGATCGCGGCCAGCTGGCCCAGCGTCCACAGCGCGGCGAGCCCGATCCGCTGGGCGGCGTCGGAGAGCGGCAGCACCGATCCGGACAGGCTGACCAGCGCACCCCCGTCACCCGCGACGAGCGGCACCACCGGCGGCCCGATCAGCACCCAGCCGGCGACCGTGCCGGACACGACGACCGCGGCGACCGCCAGCACCGCCACCACCAGCACCCCGAACGCCTTCATGACGACCAGCCGCAGCCGCCCGACCGGGGCGAGCAGCAGCCCGCGCAGGGTGCCGTGCTGCGACTCGCCGGCGATCGCGTCGGCCGCGGCGACCGCCACGGCGAGCGGCAGCAGCAGCGTGAGCAGCGCCGACAGCGCGGCCACCGGCAGGGTCAGCCCGTTGCCCGTCACCTGGGACAGCAGGCTGCGCGACGGGCCGTCGGACAGCGCGATGCCGACCGCCATCAGTACCGGGACCAGCGCGAACAGGCCCAGCCCGACCAGCGTCCGCGGCCGCCGCAGCACCCAGCGCAGCTCGGCGCCGAGCAGCCGGGACCAGGGGACCGGGCGGACCGGCGCCGCGCCGCTCACCCGTCGCCCTCGGTGATCCGGGTGAACAGCGTCTCCAGGTCGGGGCGCTGCCTGCGCAGCCCGTGCACCGGGACCTCGGCCCGCACCAGCGCCGCGAACAGCTCCGGCGCCGGCGGCCCGTCGTCGACGACCACCCCGCCGTCGTCGGCCCGCGCGCTCGCCCCGGCCCCGCGCAGCACCCGCAGCGCGCCGCCGACGTCGGTGGTGCCGATCTCCCAGCCGCCGGCGACCGCGTCGAGCAGCCGGTGCAGCTCGCCGGAGGCGACCAGCGCGCCCCGCTTGAGTACGGCGACGTGCGTGCACACCGCCTCCACCTCCGACAGCAGGTGGGAGGACAGCAGCACGGTGACCCCGGAGCGCCGCAGGTCGGCGACCACCGCCCGGATCTCCCGGGTGCCCGCCGGGTCGAGCCCGTTGGTCGGTTCGTCGAGCACGACCAGCCGGCGCGGCACCACCAGTGCGGCGGCCAGCCCGAGCCGCTGCTTCATGCCCAGCGAGTAGCCGCGGTAGCGGCGCCCGGCCGCCCCGGCGAGCCCGACCCGCTCCAGCGCGGCGTCCACCGCGGGCCGGATCGCCGGGCCGGTCAGCCGCGGTTCGAGCGCCGCGACTCGGCGCAGGTTCTCCCGGCCGGACAGGAACGGATGGAACCCGGGCCCCTCGACGAGCGCGCCGACGTCGGGCAGCGCGGCGGGCAGCCCGCCGGGCACCGGGCGGCCGAGCAGCTGCACGGTGCCCGAGGTGGGCCGGGTGAGGCCGAGCAGCATCCGGATCAGCGTGGTCTTGCCCGAGCCGTTCGGGCCGAGCATGCCGAACACCGACCCGGCGGGCACGTCCAGATCGACGCCGTCCACCGCGGTGACCCGGCCGAACACCTTGCGCAGCTCCCGGACCCGGGCGGCGGGCCCGTCCGGGGCGGGGGACGGGACCGCGCTCATCGACCGCCGCTCACCGGTCGAGCGCGGCGCCGAGGACGTCGGTGCCGACCGCCCCGGCGGCGAACCGGCCGTCGTCGGTGACGATCGCGGAGCCCGCGTTCGTGGTGACCTGGTGGCCGGTGCCCCACGGCCCGGACACCGGGGTGCCGATCCCGGCGATCGTGGCGCGCGCGCGTCCTCCGGCAGCGGGCCCGTCCACACGACGACGGTGTCCCAGCCGTCGCCGACGACCGCCGGTGCGGCACCCTCGCGCGGTGCCGGGGCCGGGGCGGGCGGTGGCGCGTCCTCGATCTGCGCGCCGGGTGGCGGGGTGAAGGTGAACAGCGCCGGATCCTGCGGGCCGAACCCGATCTCGTCGACGCCGATCCGGAGCACCGGATCGGTGCCCGCGCCGAGCACGGTCAGCTCCAGCGGAGTGCGGGTCTGCGCGTCGACCGCCGCCCGCACCTCGCGCAGCACCGTCCGCTCGCCCGGCTGCGGGGTGAGGACGAGGGTGTAGGCCGGGCGGCCGGCGATCTCGGTGGTGCCGTCGACGGCGACGGTGCTGGTGTCGCGCAGCGCCGCCACGATCTCCCGGGCGGCGGCCTGCGGATCGGTCCCGGCGCGCTCCGGGCGGTCGGCGTGCGCCGGGATCCGGGTGGCGACCCGGTCGGCGGAGTCGTAGACCCAGGTCGTGCCGCCGCCGCGGACGTAGGTGCGTTCGCTGTCCGGACGGGGCAGCGCCACCCGGCCGCCGCCCGCGCCGTCCGACCAGACCCGGGCGGTCGAGGTGCCCTCGGCGAGCAGGTCCGATCCGGCGCCGGGCAGCGCAGGCAGGCCGAGCCGGTTGTCGACCGGGACGGTCGCGGCGAGGGCGACCGGTTCCGCCTCGATGACGGAGGCGACCAGCTCCTCGGCGGTCACCGGCGGCAGCTCGGGCGCGGCCGCGGCGCGGGCGGTGACCAGGCCCGCGGTGAGCGCGACGGCCAGCGCCGCGGTGAGCGCGGCGGCGATCCCGCCGCGGCGCAACCGGCGGCCCGGGGGATCGGCCGGGGGATCGGACGTCATGTCACCAGGGTGCCGTACGACGGGAGCACCGTGCAGGACCGTGCAGGGCCCGTGCCGGGCCGGTGCGCAGCGGCGCGAGGCCGGGACGGGTCAGGGCGCGTCGGCCGAGGCCCCGGCGAGCGGGCGGCCGCCGGGGGCCGGATCCGCGGTGCGCGGGAGCGGGGCGGGCGGCGCCGGGCGGGTGGCCGTGCCGGCCCACATCCAGGCCGCGGCCGCGGTGACCAGACCGGCACCCAGCACGTGCAGCGACACCAGCAGCTCCGGCACCCCGAGCGCGTACTGGACGCTGCCGAGCACCCCCTGGGCGAGCACGACGGCGATCAGCGTCGCGTACCGCCGGTTCAGCGCGGCCGGCGCACCGACCGCGCGGAACAGGAAGCCGATGCCGACCAGGACGCCGAGGTAGAGGAACAGCGCGTCGACGTGGATCTGGGTGAGCAGCGGGATGTCGACGGCCAGCCGCGGGGTGGCCGGGTCGCCGCCGTGCGGACCGGCCGCGGTGACCAGGGTGCCGGCGACCAGCAGCACCGCGAGCACCGCGGTGGAGAACAGCACCAGCCCGCGACCGGCGGCGGGGACGGTGAACGTGACCGGGCCGTCGCCCTCGGTGGTGGCGGTGACCAGCAGCACCGCGAACCACACCAGCACCATGGACGCGAGGAAGTGCAGCATCACCGTCCACCAGGCCAGCCCGGCGAGCACGGTGATCCCGCCGATCACCGCCTGGGCGACGACGCCGATCGGCATGGCCAGCGCGAGCGCGGTCGGCCGGCGCCGGCGCGGCCGGGTGCAGAGCGCCGCGAGCAGGGTCGCCCCGGCGGTGAGCACCACGAGGATGCCGAGCAGCCGGTTCCCGAACTCGATCCACATGTGCAGCGGCGCGATCTCGGCGTGCGAGACCGGCACCATGCTGCCCGGCTCGCACTGCGGCCAGGTCGAGCAGCCCAGCCCGGAACCGGTGACCCGCACGACCGAGCCGGTCACCCCGATCCCGATCTGGGCGACCAGGTTCGCGATCGACAGCCGGCGCATCAGCACCGGCGGGGTGGACGGCACACGGCGGAGGAGACCGGTCACGCTGGACACACTACGAATGGTAGAAGAACGGCTGCCGCGTCCGGTTACCGGGACACCAGCCTGCGCAGCAGGGCGTCCGCGGGTCCCGGCCGGCCCGCGGCCTCCAGCCGGGCCGCGACCAGCAGCGACACCAGCCAGACCGCGACCGCGGCGAGCAGTGCACCGGCGTTGCCGACGTACCGGCCGAGGCCGCCGAGATCGGGATGCAGCACGACCGCCACCAGCACCGAGTTGAGCAGGTAGAAGGTCAGCGAGCGGCGGCCCATCGCGGCGACCGCGCCGGCCAGCGGGCCCGGCCGGTCCTGCAGGCGCAGCCCGAGCAGCGCGAACGCCGCCGCGTACCCGGCACCACCGGCAACCCCGGTCAGCACCTGCAGGGCGAGCAGCAGGCCGCCGGTCGCCCCGCCCGGGACGAGCACCCCGGTGGTCACCAGGACGGCCGGCACCGCGCCCAGCACGGACACCGTGACACCGCCCACGGCGATCCGGCCCAGCGTGCGGCGGTGCGCCGCCGGGTCGTCGAGCAGGCCGGCCCGGGCGGCCAGGTAGCCGAGCACGACCAGCAGCAGCAGCGGGTAGGCGAACCCGACGTAGAGCGGTGTGACGGGGGCGCCGACGATCCGGGCGATCCAGTCACCGGCCGTGGTGTAGCCCGGGATCACCTCCGCGGCGGCGCCGGAGGCGGTCATCGACCAGAGGCCGATCATGCCGAGCGGCACGGTCACCGCGTAGCCGGCGGCGAACCACAGCGCGGCCCGGCGGACGGTCCGGTCCGGCCGGAACAGCAGCCATCCGGTGAGCAGCGCGGCGAGGCCGTAGGAGGCGAGGATCTCGCCGGGGAACACCAGGATCGCGTGCACCAGCCCGAACAGCACCAGGAACAGGCCCCGGCGGCGGACCGATCGCCTGATCTCCGGCCCGGGGACCTCGCGGCCGTCCCGGCCGCGCTGCTGCCGGGCCACCGACCAGGCCAGACCGTAGCCGAACAGGATCGCGAACATCGGGAACGCCCGGTTGTCCAGCAGCAGCGTGGTCAGCACGGCCGCGATCCGGTCGACCGGCGCCGCACCCGCGGTCGCGGTGCCGAACGGCACCGCCGCGTAGACCCCGGCGTAGGCCATCGCGATGAGCAGCAGCATCGCGCCCCGCGCCAGGTCCGGCGCGAGCAACCGGCCGGTCGCCGGCCGCGGCGCGCGCTCGGTCTCGTGGGTCATGGCCGGGTGCCTCCTCGTCGTCCGGCCGGGCGGTGGACGGCCCCCGGCCGGACCCGATCATGACGGTGAAGCGGACGAACCGGATCCCCCGGAAGTCACGATCGCGGCCGACCGAGGTCGATCGACGACCCCTCTTCCGGCGCGGGGAGGCTCAGCGCCAGCGGACCAGCCGGGCCGCGGCGAGACCGGCGGCGACCGCCCAGCCGGCGAGCACCAGCAGCGACCCGATCGCCGGGAACCGGCCCTCGCCGAGTGCGGCCCGCAGCGCGTCGGCCAGCGCGCCCGACGGCAGCCAGGGCGCCACCGCGGACAGCGGGCCGGGCAGGTCGGCCACCGGGACCAGGATCCCGCCGGCCAGCAGCAGCACGAACCACACGACGTTGGCGACCGCGAGCACGATGTCGGCACGCAGCGTCCCGCCGAGCAGGATGCCCAGTGCGCCGAACGCCGCGGCGCCCAGCAGCACCGCGACCAGCACGCCGTCGATCCGGGCACCGGCGGGCGTCCAGCCGAGGGCGGCGGCGAGCGCCGTCAGCATCAGCACCTGCAGCAGCACCACCACGGCGACCGCGACCAGCCGGCCGCAGACCAGCAGCCAGCGCGGCAGCGCGGTCGCGGCGAGCCTGCGCAGCGCCCCGTAGCGGCGGTCGAAGCCGAGCGCGATCGCCTGGCTGGTGAACGCCGAGCTCATCACCGCGAGCGCGAGCATCGAGGCCAGGAACCAGCTGATCCGGGGCTCCGGCGAGGGCAGCGCTGGGATCAGGGTGAGCCCGACCAGCAGCGCGGCCGGGATCAGCAGGGTGAGCAGCACCTGCTCGGCGTTGCGCAGGGCCAGTCGGGTCTCCAGGCCGCCCTGCGCGCGGAGCATCGTCAGCGTGTCGCCGCGGCCCGGATCGGGGGCGAAGGTCCCGGCGGGGAACCGTTCGGTCACGAGCGCAGCTCCCGTCCGGTGAGGTCGAGGAAGACGTCCTCCAGGCTGCGCCGCACCACCTGCACGTCGTCGGCGAGCACCCCCTGGTCGGCGCACCAGGCGGTGATCGCGGCCAGCGCGGCCGGATCGATCCGGCCCTGCACCCGGTACCGGCCGGGCGCGGTCTCGCTGCTCGCGTAGCCGTGCGGGAGCCGGAGGTCCAGGCCCGCGGTGTCCATCCCGGGGCGGGCCCGGAACCGCAGCTCGGTCTGGTCGCCCGCGGTGAGCTGGGCGGGGGAGCCGTGCGCGACGATCCGGCCGCCGTCCAGGATGACGACGTCGTCGGCGAGCTGCTCGGCCTCGTCCATCAGGTGGGTGGTCAGCAGGACGCCCACCCCGTCCCGGCGCAGCGCGCGGACCAGCTCCCAGACCAGGTGCCGGGCCTGCGGGTCCAGCCCGGCGGTCGGCTCGTCGAGGAACACCAGTTCCGGCCGCCCGACGACGGCGCAGGCGAGTGCGAGCCGCTGCTGCTCCCCGCCGGAGAGCCGCTTGAACGGCGTGCCCGCCCGCGGCCGCAGCCCGAGGACGTCGATCAGGTGGTCGGGATCGATCGGGTGCGCCGCGCAGGCGGCGACCAGGTGCAGCATCTCGCCGGTGCGCACGGCCGGGTAGGCGCCGCCGCCCTGCGGCATCACCCCGACCCGCGGCCGGACGGCCTCGTCGCCCGGGTCGCGCCCGAGCACCGTGACGGTACCGGCGTCGGCCCGGCGGAAGCCGGTGCAGACCTCGACGGTGCTGGACTTCCCGGCCCCGTTCGGGCCGAGCAGCGCGAGCACCTCGCCGCGGGCCAGATCGAGGTCGACCCGGTCGACCGCGGTGACCGGGCCGTAGCGGACGACCAGGTCGCGTACCTCGAGCGCGGCGCTCACCGGGCCGGTTCCGGTTCCGGTGCGGCGGCCGTACCGGCCGGGGCGCGCAGCACGTGCCGCACCACCAGCAGCGACAGCGCGAACATGACCAGCCCGGCGATCACCGCGAGCGGCAGCTGGAACCCGCGGAAGATGAAGTCGGCCCCGGTCGGCGGCACCACCAGCGCGAGGAACGCCGACAGCAGCAGCATCGCGCGCCGGTAGTGCGGCATCGCGCGGGTCGCGACCAGCGGCAGCAGCGCCCAGAACAGGTACCAGGGGTGCACGACCGGGCCGAGCAGCACGACGGCGCCGAGTGCGGCCCCGGTCGCGGTGACCGGATCGACCCGCCCGCGCAGGCAGGCGAGCAGCAGCACGACGACGATGACCGCGATCGGGATCGCGAACAGCCCGCGGGCCAGGGTCAGCGTGGCGGTCGTGTGGTCGCCGAGCCCGGCCAGCCGGCCGACCTGCCCGGCGAGCAGGCCGACGTCGGTGCTGACCGACATCCAGCTGAGGATCTCGCTGGGCGCGGACAGCCCGCGCAGCCAGTTGAAGCCCAGCCCGGTGGCGAAGCTGAAGAACGAGAACACCACCGCCGCGACGGCGGTCAGCCAGCTGGTCATCACCACCCAGTCGACGAGGCGCCCGCCGCGCCGCCGGATCAGGTAGACGCCGACGAAGCCGAGTGCGACCAGCGCCGGGAGCTTGACCGACGCCGCCGCGACCAGCAGCGCCGCCCCCAGCGTGATCTTCCACCAGGGTTGCACCGTGTCGTCGCGGCCGAGCATCACGTAGAGCCCGAGCAGCATCAGCGGGATCATGATCGACTCGTTGTGGATCCCGCTGACCAGGTGGAACAGCACCAGCGGGTTCGCGGCGCCGAGCCACAGCACCAGCCCGGCGTCGAGATCGAACCGGGCGGCCAGCCGGGGCAGCACCCAGACCAGCAGGGCGACGCCGAACAGCGCGAGGATCCGGTGCTCGATGATCCCGAGCACCACGTTCTCGCCGGACAGCGCGGTGATGATCCGGCCCAGCCCGAGGAACAGCGGGCCGTAGGGGGCCGGGGTGTCCCGCCAGATCGTCGGGATCCCGCGGGTCAGCGGATCGTCGATGCCCAGCGCCTGCGCCGGACCGATCGAGTACGGGTCGATCCCGCGGGCCAGCGTCGCGCTCTGCGCCAGGTAGCTGTAGATGTCCTTGGAGAACATCGGCGGCGCCAGCGCCAGCGGCAGCCCCCACAGCAGCGCGGTGCGGCCCAGCTCGCGCCGCTCCGGGGCCGGGTGCCGGGCGCCGCGGGCGGTGAGCATCCGGGCGATCCAGAGCCAGGCCGTGACGACCATCAGCAGGCCGGCGTAGGTGACGGCGATCGCGAGGGTGACGTTGCGGGCGGGCAGCCCGATCACCCGCAGGCCGTGCAACGGGTTCGGCACCGGGAACGCGCCGGAGCCCAGCGCGCTGATGCCCATCAGGATCGCGCCGGTCAGGCCGAGCCGCCGCGCGATCCGGGCCTGGTCACGCAGTCCGCGCCGGGTCGCCGGTCGCTTCCGGGAGCGGGGCCCGTCCGGATCGGCCGACGGCTCCGCGCTCCTGGGGGAGTCGTCGCGCCCGGGTGGGGCGACCTCGGGCGTCACCATGACCACGAAGGTTAATGGGGGCACCTCCCGGCACCGGGTACCGGTCCTCACCGGCCGCGACCGGACGGAGGGGTGAGCCCGGTCACCCGGAGCGGGGGCGGTTTTGCCGACTGCGGGTATATCCGCAACACTGGTGTTGTGAAAACGAACCGGACCGCGCAGACGCGCCAGGACCCGGCCTGCGGGCACGGGTCCGACGCGGTGCTGCCCGGGTCCGGTACCGGCACCCGGGCCGCGGTGGCGCGGGTGCTGATGGAGCAGGGTCCGGTCACGGCCGCGGTCGTGGCCGGCGAGCTCACCCTGACCGAGGCCGCCGTGCGGCGGCACCTGGACGCGCTGATCGCCGACGGCGAGGCGGAGGTCCGGGCGCCGGCGCGATCGGCCCGTCCGCGCGGGCGCGGCCGTCCGGCCCGGGAGTACCTGCTCACCGACACCGGCCGGGTCCGCTTCGGGCACGGCTACGACGACCTGGCCACCTCGGCGCTGCGGTTCCTCGCCGAGACGGCGGGCGAGCAGGCGGTCGACGCGTTCGCCCGCCGCCGGGTGCGGGACCTGCTCGGGGCCGACATGGACTCGGTCACCGCACCCGCCGCACCGCAGGACCGCGCCGAGGCGCTGGCCCGGGTGCTGAGCGCCCGCGGCTACGCTGCACAGACCCGCCGCGGCGGGCTCGGCGTGCAGCTGTGCCAGCACCACTGCCCGGTGGCGCACGTCGCCACCGAGTTCCCGGAACTCTGCGAGGCCGAGACGCGTGCCTTCGCCGATCTCCTGGGTACCCACGTGCAGCGGCTGGCGACGATCGCGCGCGGCGACGCCGCGTGCACCACACACGTCCCGCTCGAGGATCCCGAACACCTCGGGCGGGCGACGCACCACGACAGGCGCCGGCCCGCGGCGGGGGACCCACGGCCCCCCGAGCAGCGCGACCGGCCGGTGCAGCAACAGGCCCACCGCCCGGCCACCGTGGATCGGCAACCCACGGTGCAGGCGCGGCAGGCGCACGAAGAAGGAGACCCCGCCGACGGCGGGACCTCCTCCCACCACGGTCCCCGAAAGGGAGGCAGTCCGTATGACGACCACTCCTGATGTGCGCACCGAGCTCACCCAGGAGGAGACGATCGCGGCGCTCGGCCGGTACGACTTCGGCTGGGCCGACTCCGACGAGGCGGGCTCCATCGCGAAGCGTGGCCTGTCCTCCGAGGTCGTCGCCGACATCTCCCGCCTGAAGAGCGAGCCCGAGTGGATGCTCGAGTTCCGGCAGAAGGCGCTCGACATCTTCGGCAAGAAGCCGATGCCGCGGTGGGGCTCCGACCTGTCCGGGATCGACTTCGACAACATCAAGTACTTCGTCCGCTCCTCGGAGAAGCAGGCCGCCACCTGGGAGGACCTGCCCGAGGACATCAAGAACACCTACGACAAGCTGGGCATCCCGGAGGCGGAGAAGGCCCGGCTGGTCTCCGGCGTCGCGGCGCAGTACGAGTCCGAGGTCGTCTACCACTCGATCCGCGAGGACCTCGAGCAGCAGGGCGTCATCTTCCTGGACACCGACACCGCGCTGAAGGAGCACCCGGAGCTGTTCCGGGAGTACTTCGGCTCGGTCATCCCGTCCGGGGACAACAAGTTCTCCGCGCTGAACTCGGCGGTCTGGTCGGGCGGATCGTTCATCTACGTCCCGCCGGGCGTGCACGTCGACATCCCGCTGCAGGCCTACTTCCGGATCAACACCGAGAACATGGGCCAGTTCGAGCGGACGCTGATCATCGTCGACGAGGGCGCCTACGTGCACTACGTCGAGGGCTGCACCGCGCCGATCTACAAGACCGACTCGCTGCACTCGGCCGTGGTGGAGATCGTGGTCAAGAAGGGCGGCCGCTGCCGCTACACCACGATCCAGAACTGGTCGAACAACGTCTACAACCTGGTCACCAAGCGCGCCAAGGCCGAGGAGGGCGCGACCATGGAATGGGTCGACGGCAACCTCGGCTCCAAGGTGACCATGAAGTACCCGGCCGTGTGGCTGATGGGCGAGCACGCCAAGGGCGAGGTCCTCTCGATCGCCTTCGCGGGCGAGGGCCAGCACCAGGATGCGGGCGCCAAGATGGTGCACCTGGCGCCGAACACGTCGTCCACGATCGTGTCGAAGTCGGTCGCCCGCGGCGGCGGCCGCACGTCCTACCGCGGCCTGGTCCAGGTCAACCCGCGGGCGAAGAACTCCCGCTCGACGGTGAAGTGCGACGCGCTGCTGGTGGACACGATCTCCCGGTCGGACACCTACCCCTACGTCGACATCCGCAACGACGACGTGTCGATGGGCCACGAGGCCACGGTCTCGAAGGTCTCGGACGACCAGCTCTTCTACCTGATGAGCCGCGGTCTGACCGAGGACGAGGCGATGGCCATGGTGGTGCGCGGGTTCGTCGAGCCGATCGCCCGCGAGCTGCCGATGGAGTACGCGCTGGAACTGAACCGGCTGATCGAGCTGCAGATGGAGGGTTCCGTCGGATGACGGCCAGTGAAGTTGTCAGCGGCGATGTCGCCGGCCTCGCGCCCGAGCTGAAGGGCGCCAAGGAGGGCCAGGGCGAGGTGCCGATCGCCTCGGCGGGCGAGCGGTTCCGATCGTTCGACGTCGACGCCTTCGAGGTCCCCGGTGGCCGCGAGGAGAACTGGCGGTTCACCCCGCTGCGCAGGCTGAAGGGCCTGCACGACGGCTCGGCCGCGTTCGAGGCGGTCGCGCCGGTCACGGTCACCGAGACCGCGGGCGTCACGGTGCAGAAGGTCGGGCGCGACGACGCCCGGATCGGCGAGGGCGGTGTCCCGTTCGACCGGGTCGCCGCGGCCGCCTGGTCGGCCTTCGGCGAGGCCACCCTGGTGACCCTGGACGGCGAGCCGGAGCCGGTGACCGTGGTCGTGGAGGGCCCCGGCGAGGGCGCCACCGCGGCCGGCCACCTGCACATCCGCACCACCCCGCACACCCGGGCGACGGTCGTCGTGGAGCACCGGGGTTCGGGGGTGCTCGCGGACAACACCGAGGTGGTGCTGGCCGACGGCTCCCAGCTGACCCTGGTGGTCACCGAGGAGTGGAACGACGACGCCGTGCACGTCGGCTCCGAGCACTTCAGCATCGGCCGCGACGCCACGCTGCGCGCGACCACGGTGCAGCTCGGCGGCGACCTGGTGCGCGTCTCGTCGACGGTCGGCTACGCGGGCCCCGGCGGTGACGCCGAGCTGCTCGGCCTCGGCTTCGCCGACGCCGGCCAGCACCTGGAGCAGCGGCTGCTGGTCGACCACTCGGTGCCGAACTGCAAGTCGAACGTGCTCTACAAGAACGCGCTGCAGAGCGACTCGCGCGACTCCGCGCACGTGGTGTGGATCGGCGACGTGCTGATCCGGGCCGCCGCGGAGAACACCGAGACGTTCGAGTTCAACCGGAACCTGGTGCTCACCGAGCACGCCAGGGCCGACTCGGTGCCGAACCTGGAGATCGAGACCGGCGAGATCGTGAGCGCCGGGCACGCCAGCGCCACCGGCCGGTTCGACGACGAGCAGCTGTTCTACCTGCGCAGCCGCGGCATCCCGGAGGACCAGGCCCGGCGGCTGGTCGTCCGCGGCTTCTTCGGCGAGGTCCTGAACAAGATCACCCTTCCCGAGCTGCGCGAGCGGCTCGAGGCGGCCGTCGAGGCCGAGCTCGCCCTGACCGGCGCCTGACCACCACACCAAGTACGGAGCCACCCACAGATGTCCACTCTGGAGATCAAGGACCTGCACGCCTCGGTCGAGACCGAGGACGGTCCGAAGGAGATCCTGCGCGGGGTGAACCTCACCGTCCGCGCGGGCGAGACGCACGCGATCATGGGCCCGAACGGCTCGGGCAAGTCCACGCTGGCCTACGCGGTCGCCGGGCACCCGAAGTACACGATCACCTCGGGCGAGGTGCTCCTGGACGGCGAGAACGTCCTGGACATGGCGGTCGACGAGCGGGCCCGGGCGGGCCTGTTCCTCGCCATGCAGTACCCGGTCGAGGTCCCGGGCGTGTCGATGGCGAACTTCCTGCGCAGCGCGGCCACCGCGGTGCGCGGCGAGGCGCCGAAGCTGCGCACCTGGGTCAAGGAGGTCAAGGAGGCGATGTCCGACCTGGACATCTCCGCCGAGTTCGCCGACCGCTCGGTGAACGAGGGCTTCTCCGGCGGCGAGAAGAAGCGGCACGAGGTGCTGCAGCTCGGCCTGCTGCACCCGAAGATCGCCATCCTGGACGAGACCGACTCCGGCCTGGACGTCGACGCCCTGCGCGTCGTCTCCGAGGGCGTGAACCGGTACCGGGAGGGCGGCGAGACCGGCGTCCTGCTGATCACGCACTACACCCGGATCCTGAACCACATCCGGCCCGACCACGTGCACGTGTTCGCCGGCGGCCGGATCGTCGAGTCCGGCGGTCCCGAGCTGGCCGACGAGCTCGAGCGCAGCGGCTACGAGCGGTTCACCAAGGCCGCGGCGGTCTGATCATGACCCTCACCCACGGAACCGGGACCACGGGCGGCCTGGACGCCGACACCGTGGTCCGGATCCGGGCGGACTTCCCGATCCTCGCGCGCACCGTGCGCGAGGAGAGGCCGCTGGTGTACCTCGACTCCGGCGCGACGTCGCAGCGTCCGCGCCAGGTGCTCGACGCCGAGCGGGCGTTCCTGGAGCGGCACAACGCGGCCGTTCACCGGGGTGCGCACCAGCTCGCCGAGGAGGCCACCGACGCCTACGAGTCCGCCCGCGCGCGTATCGCGGCGTTCGTCGGAGCGGACGACGACGAGGTCGTGTTCGTGAAGAACGCGACCGAGGGCATCAACCTGGTCGCCTACGGCATGGGCAACGCCTCGGTCCGGGAGGGTCTCGGCCCGGAGTCGGAGCGGTTCGCGCTCGGCCCCGGCGACGAGGTCGTCACCACCGAGCTGGAGCACCACGCGAACCTGGTGCCCTGGCAGGAGCTGTGCCGGCGGACCGGGGCGACCCTGCGCTGGTACCCGGTGACCGACGACGGCCGGATCGACCTCGACGGCGTCGAGCTGTCCGAGCGCACGAAGGTCGTCGCCTTCACCCACCAGTCGAACGTGACCGGGGCGGTGTCCCCGGTGGCCGAGCTGGTCCGCCGGGCCCGCGCGGTCGGCGCGCTGACCGTGCTCGACGCCTGCCAGTCGGTGCCGCACATGCCGGTCGACCTGCACGCGCTCGACGTCGACTTCGCGGTGTTCTCCGGGCACAAGATGCTCGGCCCGTCCGGCGTCGGCGTGCTGTACGGCCGGCGCGAGCTGCTGGCGAAGCTGCCGCCCTTCCTCACCGGCGGGTCGATGATCGAGATGGTGCGGATGGAGGGCTCGACCTACGCGGCGCCACCGCAGCGGTTCGAGGCCGGCGTGCCGATGACGTCGCAGGCGGTCGGGCTCGGCGCGGCCGTCGACTATCTCGAGAACATCGGGATGGACGCGGTCGCCGCGCACGAGGCGGAGCTCACCGCCGCCGCACTCGACCGGCTGTCCGCGATCGACGGTGTGCGGATCGTCGGACCCACCTCGGTGCAGGGCCGCGGGGGAGCGGTGTCGTTCGTGGTGGACGGTATCCACGCGCACGACCTGTCCCAGGTGCTCGACGACCGCGGGATCGCGATCCGGGTGGGGCACCACTGCGCGTGGCCGCTGCACCGGCGCTACGGGATCGTGGCCACCGCCCGCGCGTCGTTCGCCGTGTACAACACGCTCGACGAGGTCGAGGCGCTGGCCGACGGGGTCCGGGCCGCCCAGCAGTTCTTCGGGACGGTGTGACCGACGTGCAGCTGCAGCAGATGTACCAGGAGATCATCCTGGACCACTACCGCGACCCGCACGGGTCCGGCCTGCGTGACCCCTACGACGCCGAGACCCACCACGTGAACCCGACCTGCGGGGACGAGGTGACGTTGCGGGTCACCCTGGACGACACGGCGACGGTGGTCCGGGACGTGTCCTACGAGAGCCTCGGCTGCTCGATCAGCCAGGCGTCGGTCTCGGTGCTGCACGATCTCGTCGTCGGCCGGCCGGTCGGCGAGGCGTGGAAGGTCATGGCGGCGTTCCAGGAGATGGCGCAGGGCCGCGGCAAGGTCGAGCCGGACGAGGACGTCATCGGCGACGGCGTCGCCTTCGCCGGCGTCGCCCGGTACCCGGCCCGGGTGAAGTGTGCTCTCCTGGGCTGGATGGCGTTCAAGGACGCGGTCTCCCGCACCGACGCGACGATCGACACCGCCGACGCGGCGGCATCAACGACGGAGGGATCTCCGGCATGAGCGACACGACCGAGCAGCAGACCACCGAGCAGGACACCGACGTCGTCCGCGGGGCGGCCGGGATGCCCGAGCCGCCTGCGGCCCCGGCCGAGGGCGCCACCCAGGATCAGCTGGAGGAGGCGATGAAGGACGTCGTCGATCCCGAGCTCGGCATCAACGTCGTCGATCTGGGCCTCGTCTACGGCATCGACCGGGACGGCGACACGGCGGTCATCGACATGACGCTGACCTCCGCCGCCTGCCCCCTGACCGACGTGATCGAGGAGCAGACCCGCTCCGCGCTCACCGCCGGTCCGGACGGCGGGCTGGTCTCCGACATCCGGATCAACTGGGTCTGGATGCCGCCGTGGGGCCCGGAGAAGATCACCGAGGACGGCCGCGAGCAGCTGCGCGCCCTCGGCTTCCGGGTCTGACCTGCAGCAACCCCCGACGAGCGGGCCTCCCGCGGCGATCACCGCCGTGGGTGGCCCGCTCGTGGCATGAGCGGGCTCAGCCGAGGTGGGCGGTGCGGATCCGTTGCTCCAGGCCGGCGACACCCGAGGTGTCGATGCCGAACTCGGCCTCGAGCACCCGGATCACCTCGGCCGATGTGGTCAGCTCCCGCTCCTCGGTGCGGCCGTCCGTCCGGCGCAGCGTGTAGCGGGTCCCGGCCAGCGTGGCGCGCCGGTCGGCGCCCGAGTACGCCGCGACCAGCCCGGTCCGGAAGTGCGACCCCGGATGGTGGGTCAGGTACCAGGAGCCCATCGCGTAGTCGATGTCCGGTACCGGGGTCAGATCGAAGGTGTACTGGGTGAGCCACTCCCCGCCGCCGCGCCGCTGCTGGGTCCAGGTGCCCGCGCCATCGGTCCGGAAGCGGTGCTCGGCGTGCGCCGTCGGCTGGGCGGTGCCGCTGACCAGCCGCAGCGGCTCCGACGGAACCGTGCCGCCGAAGCGACGTCGACCACGAACGTGCCCCCGGCGGCTCCTGGGGTTTCCGCGGTCCCTGTGGTCCGGACCAGGGTGAGCCGGTGCGTGCGCATCGTCGGGGGTGCGCCGTCGGGCAGACCCAGCCGGACCCGGCCGACCAGCGGGGTGACCCGGTACCCGAGGTCGCCGAGCACGTCGTGCAGCAGCCGGTTGTGCTCGAAGCACCAGCCGCCGCGGTGGCCGTGCACCAGCTTCGCGACGATGTCCGCCCGCTCGACCGGCGGCTCGGTGCCGGTGAACGGATCGAGGTTCTCGAACGGGATCGTCGCGACGTGGGCCCGGACGATCCGGCTCAGCAGTGCGACGTCGGGCGGGCCCGGTGTGACACCGATCCGGTCCAGGTACGCGACCACGTCCGGGGGCAGCTCGTCGGCAGGCTGGCCGTCGGGACTGCCGGGAGCGCGCGCGGGGCCGGTCGTGGGCGTGCCGGAGCCGGTGGGCCGGATCGCCGGGGTGCTGGTCATGCCGGCGACCCTGCCTGCTGAACCGGGGTTCAGGTCAAGCGCGGTCCCGACCCGGCTCGGTCAGCGTTCCCGGGCGCCGCGCAGCGCCCAGGCGCGCAGGTGGGTGTAGCCGCGGGTGTGCAGGGTGGCGATCCGCCGCAGGTCGAAGCGGGGATCGTCGCGCAGGGACTCGTGCATCTCCCGGTCCACCAGCACGGTGTCCGGGCGGGCCTCGGAGGTCAGCCGGGCGGCGACGTTGACCACCTCGCCGTAGACGTCGCCGTAGCGGGCCAGCACCATCCCGTGCGCGATCCCGATCCGCAGCAACGGCAGCGACGGCTCGGTCCGCACCCGGTCGCGCAGCCCGAGCGCGATCGCCGCGGCGTCGGCGGGATGCTCGGTCGCGAACAGCACCTCGTCGCCGACGGTCTTGATGATCCGGCCGCGGCCGTTCGCGATGACCTCGTTGGTGACGGCGCCGAATCGCTCGATCATCTCGCCGAGCTCGGCCATCGACCGGCGGCGGGTGGTGCGGGTGAAGCCGACCATGTCGGCGAAACCGACCGACAGCGGCCAGGTGTCGGCGGAGATCAGCTCGGTGTCGGAGCGCTGGGCGCCCGCCGTCCACCGGACCGCGGTCGCCGCGAGGTGCCGCCGCCAGACGTAGGACTGCAGGCTCTCCAGCTCCGGGAGGACCTCGGCGGCGAGCCGGGCGGCGTCGCGCGGGGTCAGCTCGCCGACGTGCGCGGCCGCCACCTGCGCGAGCATCCCGACCTGCCACTCCGCGAGCCGGGACAGCGACTGGGCGATCGCCCGGGCGACGGCCTCCCGGGGGCCGTGCTCGGGCAGCCACTCGCGGGTCAGGTCGACGACCTTGCGCGCCGCCTCCAGGTCGACCCGGGTGAAGACGCGGTCGTCCGGGTCCGGATCGGGGAAGCCGAGCGCCCGCCACAGCCGGCCGGACTCCTCCGGGTCGAGTCCGGTGGCCTCGACGAGCTCGTCCCGGGTGAACTCGCGCGGGGCGCCGAGGATGAACTCGTCGAGGACGGGTGCCTCGATCTCGCTCCAGTCGATCTGCGCGGGATCGGGCAGCGGCCTGCGCTCGGGGGGACGCTCGTCGGACACGGATCAGGTGGTGTGCACGACGAGCACGTCCACCCCGGCGCGCCGGGTGGCGTCGGCGGGGACGGACCCGAGCAGCCGCCCGGAGAACGTGTTGAGCCCGCGGTTGCCGACCACCAGCAGGTCCGCGTGGTGGTCCTTGACGGCCTTGCGGAGCACGTCGACCGGGGCGCCGTCCTCGGCGTGCGTGGTCACGTTCCGGGCGCCGGCCGCGGCCGCCCGGTCGGCGGCCTCGCGCAGCGCCTCCTCGGCCGGCGTCCAGCCGGTGACCAGGTACGCCTCGTCCTTCAGTGCGTCCTCGGCGGCGGCGGTGTCCTCCCGGCTGGCCGGGGTGTAGGCGGAGACGACGACCAGGGTGGCGCCGCTGTCGGCGGCAACCCCGGCCGCACGCTCGACGGCCGCGAACGAGGTCGACGAGCCGTCGGTCCCGACGACGATGGTCTTGTATGCGGGCATGGGCAGCCTCCGATGGGGAGCGGGACCGCACCCGCCCGGTGCGGGCGGCCCCTCGACGCTGAGTACCCCGATGTTACTACCGGTACCCCGCTCAACCGATCGGCACGGCCGTCGGCCATCACCCGAACGGGTGAAAACGTACGGCCGAACGAAGCATGTGTCCCTTGACCGGCGCGGGCGCGGCCCGGAACACATCCGCCATCCCGGCCAGCGTTCCACCGAGGTCGTCGCGGCCGGTGAGGAACGCCCGGCCAGTTCGCCCGGCGAAGAACGCGTCGAAGAAGCCGGGAACCAGCCGGGCGGGCAGGTCGAGCACGGTCCGCAGACCGTGCCGGCGCAGCCGGTGCACCATCCGCGCCGACGGTGACCACAGCAGCGCCGCCACGGCGGCCGCCGCCGCGTCCGGGCCGTCCGGCAGCCGGCGGGCCAGCACCGCGGCCACCGCGGGGGCCAGCTGCAGCGCCGGGGCGACGCTGAACCCGGTCGCCGGGTGCACCAGCGGGGTCGCCGCGCCGAACGGCACCGGGTGCGCCGCGGCCCGCGGCGAGTCGACCGGGAACCGGACCCGCTCCACCGGGGCGTCGCCGGGGACCGGGACGCCGAGCCCGGCCAGCCGGGCGGCCAGCCGTTCGCGCAGCTCGGCCAGCGGGAGGCCGGGCCGCCGGGCGAGCGAGGTCTCCTCCAGCAGGACCGTCCCGTCGCCGTAGGGCACGGCGTAGAGGAAGGTCGGCCAGTCGGTCCAGCCGGGTGCGGGGGCGGGGGCGGGGGAGTGCCAGTCCATGAACACCGCCTCGCCCGGTGCCACGACCGGCCGGGCGGCGTCCTCGCCGACGACGACGCCGTAGGCGGTCTGCTCGGTCGCCGGGCCGGCCGGGGGGCGCAGCCGGGACGGCGCACCGGTCGCGTCGACGACCAGCGCGGCGTCGACGACGGGTACCGCCGCGCCCGTGCTGCCGATGGCCGCTGCACCCCCGCTGCCGGTACCCGCCGGGTCCCCGCTGCCGGTGCCGGTGCCGACCGGGCCACCGGACCCGCCGCCCGCCGACCGGAGCGCGACCCGGTACCGGTCGCCGGTGCGGCGCACGTCCCCGGCGTCGGCCCGCCCGGTCAGCACGGTGACCGCGCCGAGCCGGGAGTCCAGGTGGTCGCGCAGGCGGGCGGTGTCCAGCACGGCGTAGGCGCCCAGGTCGCGCGCGGCGCCGCCGGGCAGCACCGCGCGGGCCCGCGGCCGGGCCGCCACCGCCGATCCGGGCAGGTCGGCGGGCAGCTCCTCGGGCCAGGCGCAGTAGGTGGCGGCCCACGGCCGGTCCGGTGCGGGATCGGCGAGCGCGGTCCGCAGGCCGTGCCCGGCACACGCCCCGGCGAGCGCCCGCCCGGCCGGTCCGCCGCCCAGCACGAGCACGTCGAGAACCGGGCCGGTCCCGGCCCCGTCACCCGCCTCGGTGCGCACCCCGAACCCTCCCGTCAGACGTGCCGGCCGGAGACCAGGCTGCCACCGTCGATCCGCAGTGTCTCGCCGGTGATCCAGGACGCGGCGTCGGAGACCAGGAAGGCGACGGCCTCGGCGACGTCGGCGGGCACCCCGAGCCGCTTCATCGGGTAGCCGGCGGCGAGGCCCTCCTCGTCGTGCGCGTACAGCGCCTCGGCGAAGCGGGTCTTCACGACCGCCGGGGCGACCGCGTTCACCCGGATCCCGGGCCCGAGCTGCCCGGCCAGCTCCTCGGTCAGCGTGATCAGCGCGGCCTTGGACGCGCCGTAGGCGCCGATCACCCCGGTCGGCCGCAGCCCACCGACCGAGGCCACGTTGACCACCGACCCGCCGTGCCCGCCCATCCAGGCCCGGTGCGCCTGCTGCACGAAGCCCAGCGCGGCGACCACGTTCACCTCGAAGATCTTCCGCACCGCGGCCAGGTCGGCGTCGACCAGCGGGCCGTACTGCGGGTTGATCCCGGCGTTGTTGACCAGGATGTCGAGCGACCCGAACGTCGCGACGGTCCGGTCGGCGACCTCGGCGCGGTGGTCCTCGTCGCCGGCGTTACCCGGCACGGCGAGCACCCGCGACCGGTCGCCGCCGATCCCGTCGGCGAGCGCCGCGGCGGCCGCGTCCAGCTCGGGCTCGCGCCGGCCGGTGATCGTCACCGAGGCGCCGCGGGCCAGCAGGCCCGCCGCGATGCCGTACCCGATGCCGCGCGAGCCGCCGGTGACCAGGGCGGTCCGCCCGGACAAGGTGAGATCGGTCATGGGAGCCGACCCTACGTGGGGAAACGGGTCGCCCGGGCCGGTAGCCTGGCGGAGTGGTCCTGATCGAGTAGCCGGTGTCGCCGGGCACCCGTGTGCCCGCCCCGTCGCTCCCGAACTCTCAGCGCCCACCCCGACGACTCCGTCTGGAGCCCTTCCACGTGATCACCGCGAACGCCCTCGAACTCCGCGCCGGATCGCGGATCCTGCTCTCCGGTGCGGATCTGCGGGTCCAGCCCGGCGACCGGATCGGCCTGGTCGGCCGCAACGGCGCCGGGAAGACGACCTCGATGCGGGTGCTGGCGGGGGAGGGCGAGCCCTACTCCGGCGACGTCCGCTCCAACTCGCCGATCGGCTACCTGCCGCAGGACCCGCGCGAGGGTGACCTGTCGATCACCGCGAAGGACCGGGTGCTGTCCGCCCGCGGCCTCGACACGCTGCTGGCGAAGATGGAGAAGGCGCAGACGGCGATGGCCGAGCTGGTCGACGGCCCGGAGAACGAGAAGGCGGTCCGTGAGTACGGGCGGCTGGAGGAGCGGTTCTCGGCACTCGGCGGGTACGCCGCGGAGTCGGAGGCCGCCCGGATCTGCACCCACCTCGGCCTGCCGGACCGGGTGCTCGCCCAGCCGATGCGGACGCTGTCCGGTGGGCAGCGGCGCCGGGTGGAGCTGTCCCGCATCCTGTTCGCCGCCTCCGACGGCGGCTCGCAGTCGGCGACCACGCTGCTGCTCGACGAGCCGACCAACCACCTCGACGCCGACTCGATCACCTGGCTGCGCTCGTTCCTGCAGAACCACGAGGGCGGCCTGGTGGTGATCAGCCACGACACCGACCTGCTGGCCGCGGTCGTCAACAAGGTGTGGTTCCTCGACGCCACACGCGGCGAGGCCGACCAGTACAACATGGACTGGAAGCGCTACCTGGAGGCCCGCTCGACCGACGAGAAGCGCCGCCGCCGGGAGCGCGCCAACGCGGAGAAGAAGGCGTCGGCGCTGCACGCGCAGGCCGCGAAGATGGGCGCCAAGGCCACCAAGGCGGTCGCCGCGAAGAACATGGCGCGGCGCGCCGACCAGCTGCTCGCCGGGCTGGACGACGAGCGCCAGGCCGACCGGGTGGCGAGGATCCGGTTCCCCACCCCGGCCCCGTGCGGCCGGACCCCGCTCACCGCGGAGGGGCTGACCAAGGCGTACGGCTCGCTGGAGGTGTTCACCGGCGTCGACCTGGCGGTGGACCGCGGCACCAAGGTGGTCGTGCTCGGCCTCAACGGCGCGGGCAAGACGACCCTGCTGCGGCTGCTCGCGGGCACCGAGGCCGCCGACTCCGGCGAGGTCGTGCCCGGGCACGGGCTGCGGACCGGCTACTTCGCCCAGGAGCACGACACCCTCGACATGGACGCGTCGGTCTGGGACAACCTCCGGCACGCCTCGCCGGACTCGCCGGAGCAGCAGCTGCGCACCCTGCTCGGGTCGTTCATGTTCTCCGGCGAGCAGCTCGACCAGCCGGCCGGCACGCTGTCCGGTGGCGAGCGGACCCGGCTCGCGCTGGCCGGGCTGGTGTCGTCGGCGGCGAACGTGCTGCTGCTCGACGAGCCCACGAACAACCTGGACCCGGCGAGCCGTGAGCAGGTGCTCGACGCGCTGCGCCGGTTCGAGGGCGCCGTCGTGCTGGTGACGCACGACCCGGGTGCGGTGGAGGCGCTGGAGCCGGACCGGGTGATCGTGCTGCCGGACGGTACAGAGGACCACTGGTCGGCCGACTACCTGGAGCTCGTCCAGCTCGCCTGAACCGGCGCGTCGGCCGACCGGTCGTCGCACGGGCCCGTGGTCACCCGTCCGGACCACCAAGATCGTCGATCTTGATGAGGCTCCGTGACCGGCAACGGCCGGAATGGTGCGAGATGGATTCCAACGGGTGACGCCATTCTGCTGGTGGACGGACGAACTCCCGACTGGTCACCGAAGCGTGTGCGCCATTCGGGGTAACCGCTCACCGATCGCGTTTTCCGCGTTCTGGCCAGAAATCGTCATCTGGATCATCATGGCCTGATCGTCGCGCCGGATGCGGCGGTCCGCGGGGGCATCCGCGGTGGGGATGAGGAGGGCCCATGGCCGAGCTGAAGAAGGGCGCCCGGATCACCGGGACGCAGCGGGGGAAACTCGCGGCCGATCTGAAGAAGAAGTACGAGAAGGGCGCCAGTATCCGGTCGCTCGCCGAGCAGACCGGCCGGTCCTACGGATTCGTGCACCGCGTCCTCTCCGAGACCGGGGTGACCCTGCGCGGTCGCGGCGGGGCCACCCGCACCAAGAAGAAGTAGCCGTCCACCGGTCCGTCGAGCAGCGGGCGGACCGCACGGACGCACACGACCACCGGCGACGCCGACCGGGCCCGACACGGCCCCGGTACGGCGTCGTCGCACGCCGGGACCCGGCCCGACAGCCGGACCGGGCACAGCCGGCGCGCCGGCGGATCATCCCCGTCGTAACGTGAACCCTCGCCGTCCACCACCGGCGAAGGGGAACATCGTTGGATCGCCCGCTCACCCTGATGCGCGGGGTCATCCGGGGAGCGGACTCACAGTCCATCCGCCGCGGCTCCATCGCGCAGGGCACCTGGCCCCGCATCTGGGGTTTCGTCCGGCCCTACCGGCGCTGGCTGGCCGGCTACCTGGCCCTGACCACGGTCACCGCGGTGATCGGCGTGCTCACCCCGCTGCTGGCCGGGCGGGTGGTCAACACGATCGTCGCCGCCAACGACATCCCGGACGCCGCCCGGGTGATCATCGTGATCGCCGGCGCGATCGCCGGGATGGCGGTCCTGGAGGCGGTGGTCGGGCTCGCCGGACGCTGGTTCTCGGCCCGGCTCGGCGAGAGCCTGATCGCCGACCTGCGGGTCGCGGTGTTCCGGCACGTGCAGGCGATGCCGCTGGCGTTCTTCGCGCGCACCCGCACCGGGGCACTGGTCAGCCGGCTCAACAACGACGTCATCGGCGCCCAGACTGCCATCACCAGCACCCTGTCCACGGTGCTGGCCAACACCATCCAGCTGGTACTGGCGATCGCTGTGATGCTCGGCCTGGCCTGGCAGGTCACGCTGCTCGCGATGCTGTTGCTGCCGGTGTTCGTGCTGCCCGCCCGCCGGATGGGCATCTGGCTGGCCGAGCTGCGCCGGGAGGCGGCCGAGCTCAACGCCACCATGGGCAACCAGATGACCGAGCGGTTCTCCGCCCCCGGCGCGACGCTGGTGAAGCTGTTCGGCGACGCGGCCGAGGAGGCGGGGGTGTTCCGCGGGCAGGTCGCCCGGGTCCGCGAGATCGGCGTCCGGTCGGCGATGGTGTCCCGGCTGTTCGTGACTGCGCTGCAGCTGGTGTCCGCGCTCGCCCAGGCGCTGATCTACGGGCTCGGCGGCTACCTGGCGGTGACCGGGCAGATCCCGGCCGGCACGGTCGTCGCGCTCGGGCTGCTGCTCACCCGGCTCTACACGCCGATGACGGCGCTGGCGAACGCCCGGGTGGACGTGATGACCGCGCTCGTCGCGTTCGAGCGGGTCTTCGAGGTGCTCGACCTGGTCCCGTCGATCACCGAGCCGCAGCGCCCGCGGACCCTGCCGGACGGCCCGGTGGACGTGCGGCTGCGCGACGTCCGGTTCACCTACCCGAACGCCGCCGACGTGTCCCTGGCGTCGCTGGAGGAGGTCGCGGTCCTCGACCGGCGGATCAACACCGAGGTGCTGCACGGCATCGACCTGCACGTGCACGGTGGCGGGCTGCTCGCACTGGTCGGGACCTCCGGGGCGGGCAAGTCCACGCTGGCCGGCCTGGTCCCGCGGCTCTACGACGTCGACTCCGGCGCCGTCGAGCTGTCCGGTGTCGACGTCCGGGACCTCGACTTCGCGACGCTGCGCCGCACCGTCGGCATGGTGACCCAGGACGGGCACCTGTTCCACGACACGATCGGCGGGAACCTGCGCTACGCCGCCCCGGAGGCCACCGACGACGAGATGCTCGACGCGCTGCGGCGGGCCCGGCTCGGTGACCTGATGGCCGCGCTGCCGGACGGCCTGGACACCGTCGTCGGCGAGCGCGGCTACCGGCTCTCCGGCGGCGAGCGCCAGCGGCTGACCATCGCCCGGCTGCTGCTGGCCCGGCCGCGGGTGGTGATCCTCGACGAGGCCACCGCGCACCTGGACTCGGAGTCCGAGGTCGCCGTGCAGGAGGCGCTCGCCGAGGCACTCGTCGGGCGGACCGCGATCGTGATCGCGCACCGGCTGTCCACCGTCCGGGCCGCCGACCGGATCGCGGTACTGGAGGCCGGCCGGGTCGTCGAGACCGGCACCCACGACGAGCTGCTGGCCGCGGTCGGTCGGTACGCCACCCTGCACCGGACCCAGTTCGCGCCGGAGACGGTGCCGACGACCCGCTGACCCGGCCCGGGCCTCAGACGCCGTCCAGCGGGTTCGGCGCCGCCGCGTCCGGCTCGGCGACCGTCGCGACCGCCCAGAACAGCAGCGCCACCCCGACCGCGCCCGGATCCGGCCTGCCCCGCGCCCGCTCACCCAGGTACGACGCCCGGCCGTGCCGCGCGGTCAGATCGGCGGTCCGCTCGGCGCCCTCCCGGGCCGCCGTCGCCGCGGCAGCGTAGCCGTGACCGAGCGCGCTCACCGCGGGCGCGAGCGCGTCGACCAGCGTCCGGTCCCCCTCCCGGGCCTCGCCGACCCGCTGGATCGCGGTCAGCCCGTCCCGGGCACCGGAGGTCAGCGCGGCGAGATCGCCGTCGGCCGACTGCACGGTCCCCAGCGCCCTCGCGATCTCGGTGAACAGCAGCCCGAGCAGCGGCCCGCTGGTGCCGCCGACCTCGTCGAGGAACACCTCGCCGAGCGCGGCGAACCCGCGCCGGCGGCCCTCGGCGAGCCGCACCGCCTGCCGTACCCCGGCCCGCAGGTTGTCGCCGAAGTCGCCGTCGCCGGAGTGCTGGTCGAGATCGGTGAGCGCGGCGTGGCCGTCCTCGACGGCGCGGGCGAAACGGTCGAGCACGGCGTCCTGGTCGAGTCGGCTCACTGGTCCTCCGTGGTGGCGCGCGGGAAGGCGGGGGTCTCGGCGGGGGCGGCCCAGAGCGGGATCCAGTCCGGCCGCAGGCGGGTCACGGTCAGCGAGAACCCGGCCATGTCCAGGGCCGGGACGAAGGTGCCGACCAGCAGCCCGGCCGGCTCCAGCCCGCGTTCGGCCAGGCCGGCCGACGCCAGCTCGGCCAGCACGTACAGCTCCAGCAGGGAGGTCCCGCCCATCCCGTTGACGACCAGCACCGCGGCCGGGTCCCCGTCCGGCAGGCCGCCGACGATCTCGTCCAGCATCCGGCCGACGAGCTCCTCGGTCGGCGGCCGCGGGATCGACCGCCGGGCCCGCTCGCCGTGGATGCCCACGCCGTAGTCGAGCTCGCCGCCGAGCGCGAACGCCGGCTCGCCGGTGCGGGCCGAGCTCTGCGCGCGGGAGGCGACGGCCAGGCTGCGCGACGCGGCCACCACGGCGGTACCCAGCTCGGCGAGCGGGTCCAGGCCGGTGCCGGTGTCGGCGGCCGCGCCGAGGAGCTTCTCCACGACCACGGTCGCGCCGGTCCCGCGGCGGCCGGTGGCGGTGTCCAGCCCGTCGGTGGCGAGATCGTCGTCGACCAGCACCCGGCGGACGTCGATGCCCTCCATCCGCAGCCGCTCGGCGGCGATCCCGAAGTTGATCCGGTCCCCGGTGTAGTTCTTGACCACGTGCACCACGCCGTCGGGGCCGGCGGCCGCCCGGGAGGCGTGCAGCACCGCCTTGTTGTGCGGGGAGGTGAACACGGCGCCGGGGGCGACGGCGTCGAGCATGCCGCGGCCGAGGAACCCGGCGTGCAGCGGCTCGTGCCCGGAACCGCCGCCGGACACCAGCCCGACCCGGCGCTGCGGGGACCGCCTGCGGGCGACCAGGTGGACGGGATCGGTGTGCAGCTCGACCAGGTCGGGATGTGCCCTGGCGAAGCCGCGGACGGCGGCCGGGACCGGGTCGTCGCCGGCGGGATGGAACGGGAACGGCATGCACCCGATCATGCTGGCGGTGCCGCCGGGCCGCATCAGGGAGTGCGGGTGACCGCCCGGACCCCGTTCTCGACGACGTCCAGGACCGCATCGAGGTCGTCGGTCGGCAGGCCCATCGCCAGGTGCGACACCAGCCCCTCCAGGACCAGCTCCAGGTACTGCGCGAGCACCGGGACCGGCACGTCGTCGCGCAGCGCGCCGGCGGCGGCCTGCCGTTCCAGCCGGGCCCGGGTGGCCGCGGTGAGCGCCACCGAGTGCTCCTGCCAGCGGGCCCGGAACTCCGGCTCGGTGCGCAGCCGCCGGGAGACCTCGAGCCGGGTGCCGAGCCAGCTGCGGTCGGAGTCGGCGTCGAGCAGGTCGCGCATGACCTGCACCAGGCCCTGCTCGGCGACGACGTCGGCCATCCGGGTGGCGTCCTGCTCGGCGAGCGCCAGGAACAGCGCCTCCTTGTCCCGGAAGTAGTGGAAGATCGCTCCACGGGACAGCCGGGTGTACTGCTCCAGACGGCGGACGGTGGCGCCCTCGTAGCCGTGGTCGGCGAAACAGGTCCGGGCACCGTCCAGGATCTGCCTGCGCCGGGCGGCGAGCTGGTCCGTGCTGACGCGGGGCATGCACCCCAGTATTCCGTACGCTTGTCCGGCTTGCCGGGGAGCGACGCGACGTGGCGTCGCTTACCCTCTCGACGACCTGCGACCGTCACCCGGCGGGGGTAGCGTCGTCGTGGTGACAGCGGACGACGAGAGCGTCGCACGGGGGGACGGCCGGCTCCGCAGCAGAGCCGCGGCCGAGGCCTACGTGGCGTCGGTGTGCTTCAAGCACGGGCCCCCGGCCCTGGTCGGAGTCGAGATCGAGTGGATGCTCCATCACCCGGACCGGCCCGGTGAGCCGGTCGACCTGGACCTCCTGCGCACGGCACTCGGCGCGCACACCCCGCCCGCACTGAACCCGTCCTCGCACGGCATGCCGCTGCCGGCCGGGGGCATCGTCACCGTCGAGCCCGGTGGCCAGATCGAGATCTCCAGCCCGCCGTCGGACGGGCTGTTCCCGCTGGTGGGAGACGTCACAGCGGACGCGGCGCACCTCCATCACCTGCTCGCCCGGCACGGACTGGCGCCGCACGACCGCGCCGCCGATCCGGTCCGCCCGGCGCAGCGCCTGCTCGATCTCCCGCGGTACGCCGCGATGGAGTCGGTGTTCGACCGGGTCGGACCGCACGGCCGCAGCGGCATGTGCTCGACCGCCGCGGTCCAGGTGTGCCTGGACACCGGCCCGGCGGACCGGATCGCGCAGCGCTGGGCGGTGCTGCACGAGCTCGGCCCGGTGCTGGTCGCGGCGTTCGCGAACTCGCCGGTCCAGCACGGCAGGCGCACCGGCTGGAAGTCGTCCCGGCAGGCGTGCTGGCTGAGCCTCGATCCGGGCCGCACCGCGCCGCCGCCGGTGACCGACCCGGATCCGGCCGCGACCTGGGCGCGGCGGGTGCTGGACACCCCGCTGCTGTGCGTGCGCGGTACCGGCACCTGGGCGGTCCCGCCCGGGGTGACGTTCGCCGACTGGGTGTCCGGCCGGGTCGCCGAGGGTGTGCTGGAGCGGCCGCCGACCGAGGCCGATCTCGATTACCACATCTCGACGCTGTTCCCGCCGGTCCGGCCGCACGGGCATCTGGAGGTGCGCTACGTCGACGGCCAGCCCGGCGACGACTGGGCGCTGCCGACCGCCGTGCTGCTGGCGCTGACCTCGTCGGACGCGGTGGTCGACCGGGTGCGGGAGATCTGCGCGCCGGTCCGGGACGCGTGGGTGCCCGCCGCCCGCGACGCGCTCGCCGATCCGGCGCTGGGCACCGCCGCGGCGGCGCTGTTCCCGCTCGCCCACGACGTGCTCTCGGCCGGCGGGCATCCGCTGGTCGACGCCCCCGGACCGCTGCTGTCGCGGCTGCGCGAGGTGACCGAGCACCGGGTGCTGCGCGGCCGCTGCCCGGCCGACGACATCTACCCGCTGGAGAACACGATCGACGGCGCGGCGACCACCGCCGTGCCGTTCCCCCCAGGGCTGTACCTGGGCGACGTCCCACCGGACGCGTCCGGCGACCCGGCCCGGAATCCCGCACGCATCCAGGAGGGTGTGAGGTGACCCAGTCCGACGTGACCCGCACGGAAACCGCCCGGCCGGACCCGGGACCGCCGGAGCGGGCCCGGCCCGCACACGTCACCGGTCCCGCCGGGCCGGGGGAGACCCCCGAACTGCTCCGCGAGCGGGTGGCCGCGCTGCTGGGCCGGTCCCGTGAGCGCAGCACCCGGCTCACCGATCTCGACGACGGCGAGCTGCAAGCACAGCACTCCCCGCTGATGTCGCCGCTGGTCTGGGACCTCGCGCACATCGGCTCCCAGGAGGAGCTCTGGCTGGTCCGCGACGTCGGCGGCCGGGAACCGCTGCGCCCCGAGATCGACGGCCTCTACGACGCCTTCCAGCACTCCCGCTCGTCCCGGGTGGAACTGCCGCTGCTGACCCCGGCCGAGGCCCGCCGGTACGTCGACGAGGTCCGGGACAAGGCGCTCGACGCGCTGCACCGCAGCCCGCTGCGCGGCCGGCCGCTGGAACACGACGGCTTCGCCTTCGGGATGATCGTCGCGCACGAGCAGCAGCACGACGAGACGATGCTCGCCACCCACCAGCTCCGGGCCGGCGCCCCGGTGCTCGACGCCCCGCCGCCGCCGCGCCCGGCCGCGCCGGTCGACGACACCGCCGAGGTGGCCGTCCCGGCAGGCCCGTTCGAGATGGGCACCTCGGCCGAGCCGTGGGCGCTGGACAACGAGCGGCCGGCGCACACCGTCGACCTGCCCGCCTTCGTGATCGACGCCTATCCGGTCACCAACGGCCGCTACACCGCGTTCGTCGACGCCGGCGGCTACGACGACCCGCGCTGGTGGACCGACGCCGGCTGGGCGCACCGGATCGCCGAGGACCTCACCGCGCCCCGGTTCTGGTCCCGGGACGCCGACGGCACGTGGTGGCGGCGCCGGTTCGGGGTCGTCGAGCCGGTTCCGGCCGACGAGCCGGTCGTGCACGTGACCTTCCACGAGGCGGAGGCGTTCGCCCGGTGGGCCGGCAAGCGGCTGCCGACCGAGGCCGAGTGGGAGAAGGCCGCCCGGTACGACCCGGCGACCGGCCGGTCGCGGCGCTTCCCGTGGGGCGACGACGGGCCGACCGACGCGCACGCCAACCTGGGCCAGCGGCACCTGCGGCCGGCCCCGGCCGGGGCGTACCCGGCGGGCGCCTCGGCGCTGGGCGTGCACCAGCTGCTCGGCGACGTCTGGGAGTGGTGCGACTCGGGCTGGCACCCGTACCCCGGGTTCCGGATGTTCCCGTACCCGGAGTACTCCGAGGTGTTCTTCGGCGGCGACTACGCGGTGCTGCGCGGCGGCTCGTTCGGCACCGATCCGTCCGCGATCCGGGCCACCTTCCGCAATTGGGACCACCCGGTGCGCCGCCAGATCTTCTCCGGGTTCCGGCTCGCCCGCGACGCCGGCCCCGATCTCTGACGGTGTGCAGGCACCTGGCGTACCTGGGTCCGCCGCGCACCCTGGCGGAGATCCTGCTGGAACCGGAGCACGGGCTGCTCCGGCAGTCCTACGCGCCGGCCGACATGCGCGGCGGCGGCACGATCAACGCCGACGGCTTCGGTGCGGGCTGGTACCCGGCGGGTTCCGCCGGCCCGGCCCGGGTCCGATCCGCCCGCCCGCTGTGGGCGGACACCTCGTTCGCCGCGCTGGCCGGGGCGACCAGCACCGGTGCCGCGCTGGCGGCGGTCCGGTCGGCCACCGTCGGCATGCCCGTGGTGGAGACGGCCGCCGCGCCGTTCACCGATGGCCGCTGGCTGTTCAGCCACAACGGCGTCGTCCGGGACTGGCCGGGTTCGCTGGCCGGTGCCGCCGCCCGGCTGCCGGTGACCGACCTGATGACCCTGGACGCGCCGACCGACTCGGCGGTGCTGTGGGCGCTGGTCCGGGCCCGGCTGCGGGCCGGGGACGATCCGGCCGACGTGCTCGCCGGCACCTGCGCGGCCGTCGACCGGGACGCGCCGGGTTCGCGGCTGAACCTGCTGCTCACCGACGGCGCCACGATCTGGGCGACGGCCTGGCGGCACGCGCTGGCCGTGCTCGGCCACGACGGCGCGACCACGGTCGCGTCCGAGCCCACCCACGAGTTCCCCGACTGGACACAGGTGCCCGACCGGCACCTGGTGGTGGCCCGGCCCGGGCACCACGACCTGTACCCGCTGACCGGGCCACGAGCCCGCGGGTGACCGACAAGAGGAGCAGTGTGTCCACTCCCGGACTGATCCAGCTCGACGTCCACCTCACCGACGCCGACGCCGACGCCGCGCTGCGCGCCGACGTGGCCCGCGGCCTGACCGCGCAGCCCAAGGAGCTGCCGCCGAAGTGGTTCTACGACGCCCGCGGCTCCGAGCTGTTCGAGAAGATCACCGAGCTGCCGGAGTACTACCCGTTCCGCACCGAACGGGCGCTGCTCACCGACTCGGTCGCCGACATCGCCCGGTCCTCGGGGGCGGACACCGTCGTTGAGCTCGGATCGGGGTCCTCGACGAAGACCCGGTTGCTGCTGGACGCATTCGCCGCGGCCGGGACGCTGCGCCGCTACGTGCCCCAGGACGTCAGCGAGTCGGCGCTGCGCGGCGCCGTCGACGAGCTGCACCGGGACTACCCGTCGCTGGCGCTGCACGGCGTCGTCGGGGACTTCACCCGCGACCTCGACCGGCTGCCCGGCGCCGACCCCGGCGGTAAGCGCATGATCGCGTTCCTGGGCGGGACCATCGGGAACCTGCTGCCCGGGCCGCGGCACGAGTTCCTGACCCATGTGCGCGGCGTCCTGGCGCCCGGCGAGCAGCTGCTGCTCGGCACCGGCCTGGCCACCGACCCTACGGTGATGGTGCCCGCCTACGACGACGCGGCCGGGATCACCGCCGAGTTCAACCGCAACGTGCTCTACGTGCTGAACCGCGAGCTGGGCGCGAACTTCGAGGTCGACTCCTTCGAGCACGTCGCGCTGTGGGACGCCACCAACGAATGGATCGAGATGCGGCTGCGCGCCTCCCGGGACATGCACGTCCGGGTGCGCGCACTGGACCTGGACGTGCGCTTCCTGGCGGGGGAGGAGATGGCCACCGAGATCTCCGCCAAGTTCCGCACCGAGGTCGTCGACGAGTTCGTCACGGCGGCCGGCTTCGAGCCGACCCGGCGCTGGATCGACCCGGACCGGCGGTTCGCGCTGAGCCTGCTCACCGCCATCTGACTTGGCTCAGACGTAATTACGGAATAACGTAGGGGCATGGTCGTCGCCGGTCACCCGTCCCCGCCCGCCGTCCGCACCCGGCGGACGCTCGCCGCCGCGGTGGCCGGAGCACTGGTCGCCGGGCTGCTCGGCTGGCTGCTCGCGCCGGCGCCGAGCACGCCCGGCCCGCAGACCACCGGCGATCCGGCGCTGGCCGAGCGGCTGCGGACCGAGGCGGGGACCGGCCGGTACGGGCTGGTCGCCGCCGTCGTCCGGGACGGGTGGGTCACCGTCGCCGGGATCGGCGACGACGGCCGCGGCGAGCCGATCGGCGCGGCCACCCCGTTCGAGATCGGTTCGGTGACCAAGACCGTCACCGGGGCGGTGCTCGCCGAGCTGGAGCGGCGCGGCGAGCTGCGGTCCGACGAGCGGGTCCGGGATCTGCTGCCCGGCCACCCGTGGCGGCCCGGCGGCGCGGGCGACGTCACGCTCGCCGAGCTCGCGACCCACCACGCCGGGCTGCCGCGGACCCCGGGCGGGCTCGCCGAGTTCGCCCGCGGCGCCGTCGGCGCGAACCCCTACGGCAACGACGTCGCGGACATCCTCGCCGCCGCCGACCGGGCCGAGCTGTCCGGTCGCGGCGAGCACCACTACTCCAACCTGGGCAGCGCGCTGCTCGGCCACGCGCTCGCCGAACGGGCCGGGACGCCGTACCCGCAGCTCATCGACGAGATCGTCGCAGGCCCGCTCGGCATGACCGGGACCGCGGTGCTCGACGCACCGCCGCCCGGCGCGGCCCGCTCGCACGATCTCGCCGGCCGCCCGCAACCGGTCTGGCGCGGCGCGGGCGACGCGCCCGCCGGCATCGGCGTGTGGTCCACCGTCGACGACCTGGTCCGCTACGCCGCCGCGACCGGCGACCCGGCCTCGCCGGTGGCACTCGCCGCGCGGCCGCGCGCCGACTCCGATCTCGGCCGGATCGGCTACGGCTGGGAGATCCTCGACGCCGACGGGCGCACCCTGCTGTGGAAGAACGGCGGGGTCTCCGGCACCTGGACGACCGTGCTCACCGAGCCGGCGACCGGCGACGCGGTCGTGGTGTTCGGCAACTCCGGGCGCCCGGTGGATGCGCTCGCCGTGCGACTGCTCGAGGCTCCCTCGCCGTTCCCCGGCTCCGGCGGTGGCACTGCGGGGCTCGTCCGGGACGGGCTCCCGATCGTCGTCGGCACGCTGTTTCCGCTGGTCGGCGGCCTGACCACGCTGTTCGGTGCGCTCGGCGGCCGGCCCGGGCGCCGGGGCCGGGTGAACCGGGTCGAGTTCGCCGGCACCGCGGGGAGCGGGCTGTTCTTCCTGGCCATCGCCTCCATGAGCGGCGGGGTGTCCTGGTGGCTGGTCGCGCCCTGGATGCTCGGCTGCCTGGCCTTCGGCGCGGGCCTCGGGGTAGCGGTGGCGCACTGGCCCGGGTGGGACGGCGCCGGTGGCGCGGCCCGCTGGGCGAACGCGGTGATCGGGCTGGTCCTGGGCCTGGCCGCGGCGGGCACGCTGGCGGTGGTCGGGCTGGGCGCGATCTGACGCGTTCCCGATCCGGCCCGGCCCGCCCGCCTCACCGCTGGATGCGCAGCGGCATCGACTCCCAGGCCCGCAGGGTGTTGTTGTGGTGGCGCACGGTCGGGCCGGCGAGCTCGATGCCGCGTACCCGCGACGCCAGCGCGGTGAGCAGCGCCTCCGCCTCCAGCCGGGCGACGTGCTGGCCGACGCACTGGTGCAGGCCCATCCCGAACCCGACGTGCCCGGACGGGTCGCGGGACAGGTCGAACACGTCCGGGTCGGTCCAGCGGCGCGGGTCCCGGTTGGCGGACCCGAGGAACATCAGGATCTTCCTGCCCTCCGGGATCACGTGGTCGCCGACCCGGACGTCGGTGGTCGCGGTCCGGAAGAAGGTCTGCACCGGCGACTCCCAGCGGATCGCCTCGTCGAAGGCGACCCGGGCGAGCGAGGGCCGCTCGCGCAGCCGCTCCCACTGCCCGGGAGCGGTGGCGAACGCGTGGAGCACGGCGGACAGCGCGTGCACGGTGGTGTCGACGCCCGCGGAGAGCAGCGAGCGGACGAGCAGCGGGGCCTGCTCGTGGGTGATCTCGCCGCGGTCGGCGGCGGCCCAGATCCGGGCGCCGAAGCCGTCCTCGCTGAGCGCGTCGCGGCCGCACTGGGCGTTCACCCAGGCCGCCAGCTCGCCGGCCTGCGGCGCCGCCGCGGCGACCAGGTCGTTGTGCGGGCCGAACGCGTTGAACAGGAAGTCGCCGTAGGGCAGCAGGTTCTCCCGGCCGTCCTTCCCGATCCCGACGGCGTCCGGGAACACCCGCAGCGGGAACGCCTCGGCCAGCGAGCGGACCCCGTCGAACTCGTCGCCGTCGGCCAGCACCTCGTCGAGGAGCGCCTCGGCGTCGGCCAGCCAGCCCGCGCGCAGCCGGCGCAGCGCGCGCGGGCCGAGCACCGTGCTCAGCACCCGGCGGGGCGCGTCGTGCCGCGGCGGGTCGGCCTCCAACAGCAGGCTCGGCGGTCGCCACGGCTTCTCGTAGCGGAAGTTGGACAGCCCCACCCCGGCCGAGGACTGGAATCCCTGCCAGTCCACCAGCGCGGCGTGCACCTGCTCGTAGCGGGCGAACGCGTACACGTCGTACCGGGTCAGGTGCACCACCGGGCCGGCGTCGCGCAGCGCGGTGTGCAGCGGGATCGGGTCCTCCAGCACGTCGTGCGAGAACGGGTCGGTGTCGTCGGTGGGCAGCACGGCACCCCCGGGGACGCCGGGGGTGCCGGTCGGTGTACTGGTCGGTGTGCTGGTCACAGCGGTTCCTCCGCGGTTCGGGAGATCAGAGATCGAGCACGAGCCGGTCGCTGCGGGAGCGGGACACGCAGATGAACATGCAGTCGCCGGCCTCCCGCTCGTGATCGGTGAGCAGTGCGTCGCGGTGGTCCGGGTCGCCGGAGAGGACCTCGGTCTCGCAGGTGCCGCAGACCCCGCGGCGGCAGGACGACAGCACCTCCACCCCGACCTCGGCGACCGCGTCGAGCACGGTCCGGTCCGGGGCGACCCGCACCGTCACGCCGGTGCGGGCCAGCTCGATCTCGAACGGTGTGCGACGGGCGGGGGCGGCCGGTTCCGCGCTGACGAAGCGCTCGGTGTGCAGGGTGTGTTCCGGCCAGTCCGCGCAGGCGGTCTCGGTCGCGGCGAGCAGCGGCGCCGGGCCGCAGGCGTACACCCGCACCCCGGGGCGCGGCGTCCCGAGGAAGCCGGGCAGGTCGAGCAGCCCGGTCTCGTCCTGCGGGGCGACGACGACCCGGTCGCCGTAGCCGGCCAGCTCGTCCAGGAACGCCATCGAGCTGCGGCTCCGGCCGCCGTAGAGCAGCCGCCAGTCGGCGTCGAGCAGATCGGCCTGCACGACCATCGGCAGCAGCGGGGTGATCCCGATCCCGCCTGCCACGAACAGGTACTGCTCGGAGGGCACCAGCGGGAAGTTGTTCCGCGGCCCGCCGACGCCGATCTCGTCGCCCACCGCGAGCTCGTCGTGCACGGCGGCCGAACCGCCGCGGCCGTCCGGCTCGCGCAGCACCGCCACCCGGTAGCGGTGCGGGTCCCAGCGGTCCCCGCACAGCGAGTACTGCCGGGTCATGCCGTTCTGCAGCTGCAGGTCGATGTGCGCGCCGGGCGCCCAGTCCCGCAACCGCCGCCCGGCGGGCGGGACCAGCTCCAGCTCCACCACGCCGTCGGCCCGCGGACGCTTCGCCGCGACCCGCAGGGTGGTGGCCTCCGCGTCGCTCCGCGCTGCCGGCCCGGCCGATCCGGCCGATCCGGTCTCGAACACCTGGGTATCGCTCACCCGACCTCCTCGTCGTCGTCATCAGGTTCCGCCGACAACCGGCCGCCGGAGTAGCAACTTCTCAATGGACGAGAGAGCTGGCAGGATCGCGCCGTGTCCAGAGCCGCCACCGGGGAGTCGTCGCTGGCCCGCGCGGTGCGGGTGATCGCGGCCTTCACCCCCGACGAGCCGGAGCTGCGGGTCTCCGAGATCGCCCGCCGCAGCGGGCTGCACGTGGCGACCGCGTCCCGGCTGGTGGCCGAGCTGGTCACGCACGGCCTGCTGGAGCGCGGGCCGCACCGCGAGGTGCGGGTCGGCGTCCGGCTGTGGGAGCTGGCGGCCCGGGCGTCACCGACCATGTCGCTGCGCGACGCCGCGCTGCCCTACCTGGAGGACGTGCACGCCGTCGTCGTCCAGCACACCCAGCTCGGTGTGCTGGACGGTACCGACGTGCTGTTCGTCGAACGGCTCTCCGCGCGGGACGCGATCATCAACTACAGCCGGATCGCCGGCCGGATCCCGCTGCACCTCTCGTCGTCCGGGCAGGTGCTGCTCGCGCACGCACCGCGCGAGCTGCAGGACCGGGTGCTCGCCGGGACGCTGGAGCGCTGCACGGCGCGCAGCGTGGCCACCCCGGAGGCATTGCGCGAGTCGCTGGCCACGATCCGGCGGACCGGGTACGCCGTGCTGCCCGGCCACCTGCACCCGGACGCGGCCGGGGTCGCCGTCCCGGTCCGGGGCGCGCTGAACGAGGTGGTCGCCGCGCTGTCGGTGATCGTCCCGAACGACGGCCACGCGCAGGCCCATGTGCCGGTCCTGCTGGCCGCCGCCCGGGGGATCGGGCGGACGCTGAGCGCCGGGCGGGCGGTGCCGGTCAGTGATCCTCGAACGAGTGCGCAAGCACCCAGCTGGGGAACGCGGTGATCTTCGCGTCGAGCACCAGCGGGCGGTCCCGCGGGCCTGCCAGCCAATCGGTCACGGCCGCGGTCACGTCCGGCACCGAGCGCACCACGGCGGCGTCGCAGCCGAAGCCGCGGGCGATCGCCGCGAGATCGGTGTCCGGGAACTCGACCAGGTCCGTCGGGTGCCCGGAGGGGCCGAAGTGCTGGACCTCCGCGCCGTAGGCGGCGTCGTCGTAGACCAGGACGACCAGCGGCAACCGGGCGCGGACGGCGGTGTCCAGCTCGACCAGGCTCATCATGAAGCCGCCGTCGCCGACCGCGGCGACGGTCACCCGGTCCGGCCGCGCGACGGCGGCCCCGATCCCGGCGGCCAGCCCGAGGCCGATCGACTGGAAGGCCAGCGGCATCACGAAGCCGTCCTGCACGACGTCGAGGAACATGCTCGGGTAGCCGACGAAGTTGCCGCCGTCCACGGCGAGCGTCCGGTCGGCCGGCAGCAGGTCGTCCAGCGCGATCGTCACGGTCCGCGGGTCGATCAGCGCACCGCCGCCGTCGCCGGGCGTGCCGGTGTCGGCGTAGGGCACGTCGCGCCAGCGGCCGCCGGCGATCCGGGCCTTCAGCTCGGGGGTGCGCTGCGCCGACGGTGGGCCGCCGCGCCGGGCCAGCTCGGTGAGCAGCGCGCGGGCGGTGCGCCCGGTGTCGCCGACCACCCCGAGATCGACGCCGCGGTGCACGCCGATCACCGCCGGGTCCCGGTCGACCTGGACGACGGTCGTCCCCGGCCCGGGCAGCGACCCGCCCCGGGTGGTCCACTGGTTCAGCGAGGCGCCGAACGACACCAGCAGATCGGCCCCGCCGAGCAGCTCGGCCGCGGTCGGCGTGGCGAACCCGCCGGACACGTCGACGCTCCACGGGTTGCCCGCGAACAACCCGCGGGCCACCGCGGAGGTGGTGAGCAGCGCACCGGTGGCGTCGGCCAGCTCCTCGATCGGGCCGCGCGCGTTCCGCGCGCCGCGCCCGCCGAGCAGCACCGGCCGCCGGGCGCCGGCGAGCAGATCGGCGAGCCGGGTGACCGCCTCGGCCGAGGGCTCCGACTCGACCAGCACCTCGGGCGGCCCGGGCGCGGCCGCGGCCGGCGGGCACGGCGCGTCCTGCACGTCCAGCGGGAGCTGGAGTACCACCGTGTTCCCGTCCCGGGCCCGCCGGTAGGCGCGCACCGCCTCCTGCACCGCGGTGGCCGGCGTCGTGACCGTCTCCACGACGGCGCCCGCCGCGCGCAGCAGGGCGGTCTGGTCCAGCACGAAGTTGCTCGTGACGTCGGGCAGCGCGGTCGCGCCGGTGAGCACCAGCAGCGGGGTCCGGCTCTTCGCCGCCTCGACGATCCCGGTGACCGCGTTGGTCAGCCCCGGGCCCTGGTGCACCGAGACCACGGCCGGTCTGCCGGTGACCCGCGAGTGCGCGTCGGCCATCACCGTCGCGCCGGCCTCGTGCCGCGCGGCGACGAAGCTCGCACCCCCGGCGACCAGCGCGTTCGTCACGTGGAAGTTGCCGCTCCCGACCACCCCGAACACGTCGGTCACGCCGAGTTCCGCCAGCCTGCGCCCGATCGCCCCGGCCACCTGCTCGTCCGATCCCACCTGGTCACTCCCCGCCTCGTCGACCGTTCGCCGTTCCCCGGCGATGGTGCGTGGCGGGCCACCGGCCCGAACAGCGGAGTTTCATTCGACGGGAGTGCCCGTGTCAGAATCCCGGCGTGTCACGCACTCCGACGGGGGAGTCGGTGCTCGCCCGCGCCGTCCGGATCTTCGAGGCCTTCTCGCCGGGCGAGACGACGCTGAGCGTCTCGGAGATCTCCCGGCGGGCCGGGCTGCACATCTCGACGACGTCCCGGCTGGTCGCCGAGCTGACCGGGCACGGCCTGCTCTCCCGCGGCCCGGGGCGGACCGTGCAGATTGGCCTGCGGCTGTGGGAGCTGGGTCTGCGGGCGTCGCCGACGCTGACCCTGCGCCAGGTCGCGCTGCCGTTCCTCAAGGACCTCACGCACCTGGTCGGCCATCACGCGCAGCTCAGCGTGCTGGAGGGGATGGACATCCTGTTCCTGGAGCGGCTCTCCGCCCCGGGCGCGGTGGTCAATCTGTCCCGGGTGGCCGGCCGGATGCCCGCCACCGCGACCGCCCCCGGCGTCCTGCTGCTCGCGCACGCCGATCCGGAACGCCAGGAGGAGGCGCTCGCCGGGCCGCTGCCGACCTACACCCGCCGGACGATCGGCGATCCGGACCGGCTGCGGTCCGCGCTCGCCGAGGCCCGCCGCAACGGCTTCGTCACCTCGCCCGGCTGGGTCGAGCACGTCGCCTGCGGTCTCGCCGTGCCGGTGCGCGAGGCCGACGGCTCACCGGTCGCCGCGCTGTCGGTGATCGTGCCCAACGACGACCGGGTCTTCGGCTTCCTCCCCGCGTTGCGCGCCGTCGCGATGGAGATCGGGCTCGTCCTGCGGCGCGCGCACGCCGAACCCGACACGTGAGACAACTCAGTATCAATCTCATTGATTGAAAGTTCTGTGTCGACCGCGGAGCCGAGTCGACCATGCTCCCCGGCACCACCACGGACGGCCGGGCGCACTCCGCCGGCGCCGTCCCGACGACGACGTCGAAAAGGGGACACGACCTTGCTTCACCGTCTCTCACGCCGCGGTCTTGGCGCCCTCGCGCTCACCGCGGCCACCGCGCTCGCGGTCTCCGCCTGCGGCACCGGAGGTTCCGGGACGGGCGGTGCCGACGACCCGGTCCGGATCGGCTACTTCCCGCTCGTGCACACCGCCTCGGTCGTCCACGCCGAGCAGAGCGGCGCCTTCGACGCCGAGGGCATGCAGGTCGAGCTGATGCAGACCGCCGGTGGCGCGCAGGCCATCCCGTCGCTGATGGCGGGGGAGTACGACATCACCTACGGCAACTACACCTCGGCGATCCTCGCCGCCCAGCAGGGCCTCCCGGTCCGGTTCGTGGCGGGCAACGACATCGGCAACACCGATCACGGCATCATGGTCGCCCAGGACTCGCCGATGCAGGAGGCGGCCGACCTGGCCGGCGGCTCGGTCGCGGTGAACAACCTGGAGAACATCGGCACCGTCGGCGTGCAGACCCACCTGGAGGGCGTCGGCGTCGATCCGGCGAGCATCCGGTTCGTCGAGCTGCCGCTGCCGGACATGCAGGCCGCGCTGGACCGCGGCGACGTCGACGCGATCTGGCAGGTCGAGCCGTTCCGGGCGAGCGCGCTGGCCGGCGGCGCCCGCGAGCTGTTCCCGCTGTTCTCCGGCGCGTCCGCGGACATGCCGGTGGCCGGCTGGCTGACCACCGAGCAGTACGCCCAGGAGAACCCGGAGGCGATCGCGAGCTTCCGCCGGGCCCTGACCGCGTCCGCCGAGGCGCTGCACGACGATCGGGACACCCTGGTCGAGCTCGTCCCGACCTACACCCAGGTGCCCGCCGAGGTCGTCGCCGAGATCGAGATGCCCCGCTTCGAGATCGAGCTCGACACCGACCAGGTGCAGCGGATCGCCGATCTGATGCACCGCTTCCAGATCATCGACGCGCCGTTCGACGCGGCCTCGATGGTGCTGCCGCAGTCGTGACCAGCTCGGTCACCGGCCTCTCGCCGCCCGGCACCGGGACGGCCGCGCCCGCGCCACCGCGCCGCCGGGGCCTGCGGATCGATCCGCTGCTCGGCCTCGTCGGCATCGCCGGTCTGGTCGCGGTCGCCGAGCTGCTCCCGAGGACCGGGCTGGTCGACTCCCGCTACCTGCCGCCGATCAGCGCGATGCTGGCCGAGCTCGGCAGGCAGGCGGCCGAGCCCGCGTTCTGGTCGGCGCTCGGATCGACCCTGCTCGGCTGGGGCACCGGCCTGGCCATCGCGCTGCTCGCCGGGACCGCCGTCGGCATCGTCATCGGGACCACCCCGATGCTGCGGGCGGTGACCGGCTCGACCATCGAGTTCCTGCGCCCGATCCCCTCGGTCGCGCTGATCCCGCTGGCCGTGCTGCTGTTCGGCACCGACATGCGGTCCACCCTGCTGCTCGTGGTGTACGCCGCGTTCTGGCAGGTGCTCGTCCAGGTGCTCTACGGCGTCGCCGACGTCGACCCGGTCGCCCGGGAGACCGCCCGGTCCTACCGGTTCCGGCCCTGGACCCGGGTCCGCACCGTGGTCTGGCCGACCGCGCTGCCCTACGTGATGACCGGCTTCCGGCTGGCGGCCGCGGTCGCCCTGATCCTGGAGGTCACCGGCGAGCTGATCATCGGCTCGCCCGGCCTGGGCCGCGAGATCGCGGTGGCGCAGAGCTCCGGCGCCGTCGAGGTCATGTACGCGCTGGTGCTGGTCACCGGCGCGATCGGGGTGCTGGTCAATCTCGGCGCCCGGCTCGTCGAGCGGCGCGCGCTGCGCTGGCACCCGTCCGTCCGGCGGGAGGTGGCGGCATGACCGGCGCACTGCGCTCCACGCTGCGGGTGCTGGGCCTGCCGCTCGTCCTGGTCGCGATCTGGTGGATCGCGACCGCGAACAGCAGCAGCTTCTACTGGCCCTCGCTGCAGTCCATCCTCACCGCGTTCCCCGGCACCTGGTTCGACGGCCGGTTCGCCCAGGACGTGCTGCCCAGCCTGGGCAGGCTGCTCGTGGGCTACACGCTCGCGCTGGTGATCGGCATCGGCGCCGGGATCGCGATCGGCTCGTTCCGGCGGCTGCGGCTGCTGCTCGAACCGGCGCTGGAGTTCTTCCGCGCGCTGCCGCCGCCGATCCTGGTGCCGATCATCATCCTGTTCGCCGGCATCGGCGACGGGATGAAGATCGTCGTCATCGTGTCCGGCGCGCTGTGGCCGGTGCTGCTCAACACCGTCGAGGGTGTGCGCGGGGTCGACGAGGTGCAGCGCGACACCGCCCGGGTGTACCGGCTGCGCCCGCTCACCCGGCTGCGCCGGCTGATCCTGCCCGCGGCGAGCCCGCAGATCGCGGCCGGTGCACGGCAGTCGCTGTCCATCGCCATCATCCTGATGGTCATCTCCGAGATGTTCGCGGCCAGCAACGGCCTCGGCTTCACCATCGTGCAGTTCCAGCGGCAGTTCGCGATCCCCGAGATGTGGAGCGGGATCATCCTGCTCGGCCTGATCGGGGTGCTGCTGTCGATGATCTTCCGTCTCGTCGAGTCCCGCGCGCTCGCGTGGTACGACGGGGCGCGCCGGGCCGACCGGGAGAAGGGCTGAGCATGACCTCCACGACCTCCGCAGCACAGCTGACCGAGCCGATCCTGGCCGTGCACGGGCTGCGCAAGATCTACTACGGGGCCGGCCGGGAGACCGAGGCGATCCGGGACCTGACCTTCGACATCGCACCGGGGGAGCTGCTCTGCATCGTCGGCCCCTCCGGCGCGGGCAAGACGACGCTGCTCAAGTGCATCGCCGGGCTGCTCGGCGCCACCTCCGGCGACGTCCTGCTGGAGGGCACCCGGGTCACCGAGCCGCCGCCCGGGATGGCCGTGGTGTTCCAGGAGTACGGACGCAGCCTGTTCCCCTGGCTGACCGTCCGGCAGAACGTGGACCTCCCGCTCCGCGAGAAGGGTCTCCCGAAGGCGGAGCGGACCCGGTTGGTCGACACCTCGCTGGAGGCTGTCGGGCTCGGCGCGGCGGGGGAGAAGCATCCCTACGAGCTGTCCGGTGGCATGCAGCAGCGGGTCGCGATCGCCCGCGCGATCGCCTACGAGCCGCGGCTGCTGATCATGGACGAGCCGTTCGCCGCGGTCGATGCACAGACCCGGGCCGAGCTGGAGGACCTGGTCCGTGACCTCTGGAAGCGGCTCGGCGTCACCGTGCTGTTCGTGACCCACGACATCGACGAGGCCGTCTACCTCGGCCAGCGGGTGCTGGTGCTCTCGCACGCGCCGACGGTCGTGCTGGCCGACGTGCCGGTCGACCTGCCCGCCGAGCGCGACCAGCTGACCACCCGGGGTGCGTCCCGCTTCGCGGAGCTGCGCGGGCAGGTGTACGAGTTGGTGCAGCAGGCGAAGCAGGGCCGCCGCTGAGCGGCCCTGGCCCGGCCGCGGCTACAGGTCCTCCCGGTCCCGCTCGGGACCGGACGGCCAGTCGCGGTGCCAGCCGCCCAGCCGCAGCACCGCGTCGAGCACCTCGCCGGTGTAGCCCCACACGACGTCGTCACCGACCTGGAACGCCGGACCCCGCCAGGCGCCGCCCCCGGCCCGCATCCGGAACCGGTGTGCGGGCTCGGCGAGGGTGCGCAGCGGGACCTGCAGCACCGCCTCGGTCTCGGCCGGATCGGCGGTGGTCAGCGTGCTGCGGGCGGTCCAGTGCCCGAGCACGGCGGTGACGTGGAACCCGGTCAGCAGTACCAGCCGCGGGAACGTCGCGACGACGTCCACACCGGACGGATCGAGGCCGGTCTCCTCGCGTGCCTCGCGCAGCGCGGTGGCGACCGGGTCGTGATCGCCGTCGTCGCGGCGACCGCCCGGGAAGCAGACCTCGCCGGAGTGGTGGCGCAGCCGGCGGGCCCGCCGCTCCAGGACGACCTCGGGCCCGTCCGGCCCGTCGGACAGCAGCACCAGCACCGCGGACTGGCGGGCCGCGATCCCGTCGGGCGCCAGGTCGTTGGCACTGATGTCGTCGGGCCCGGCCGAGTCCAGCCCGCGCAGCAGCGGGTGCATCCAGCCGGGCGCCCGGTCCGGGTGGACGCGGGTGGCGTCCAGCCAGCGGCGGGCTCGGGCGATCGCGGGATCGGTCGCGCAGGAGGAGCTCACCCCACCAGCATGCCCTGCGGATCACGGCCGAGGCCTCAGACGTACGGGCTGGTGATCATCTCCAAGAAGTGCCCGGCCGGGTCGCGGAAGTAGACCCCGCGCCCGCCGTGCCCGTGGTTGATCTCGCCGGGCCGCCGCATCCGTGGATCGGCCCAGTGCTCGACGCCGTCGGCGACCAGCCGGGCGTACGCCCGGTCGAACAGCGCGTCGTCGACCAGGAAGGCGTAGTGCTGCGGCTGGATCTGCCCGAACGCGTCGGCCGGCAGGTCGGCGAACTGGATCAGCACGCCGCCGTCCAGCGCGAGGTTGGTGAACGGCCCCCAGGACGGGGCGTCCGCCGCCTCGAACACGCGACGGAAGAAGGCCGCCGACTCCGCGCGGTCCCGGGCGGCGACGATGGTGTGGTTGAACGTGCAGGGCATGGCTCTCCTCACGAGGTGGGTGCGGGCACCACGGGGAGACGTGAAGGAGCGTTGCGCCCGCGGGCCCGTGCGGGTGACCGACGCGTGGCGTCGGCGGGGTTTCGTGCTCCTTCCGCTGGGCCCGTCGGGGGCGCACCCGGCACGCTAGCAGCGGCTCAGGCCGGTGACGAGCGCGTTCCGTGTGCGAACCCGGCCCCGTCGGCGCCGCGCACCGGCGCGGACTGGCGGCGCACCCGCTCCAGCACCGCTGCTCCAGATCGGCGGTGCGCGGGTACTCGTCCTTGTCGATCATGTTCTTGTCGAGCGACTCGGCCATCAGCCGCTCCGCCTGCGGCTCGGCCAGGTGGTGACGAAGGTGGCGAGATCGAGCCGCGCGTTGCACCGGGCACGCGCGAAGCTGGACCCTGGAACGCTGCACCGCGAGCAGGAGGCCGGTGCACCGGTCGACCAGCTCCGCGCGCGGGAGCACCAGGTCGCCGGCCGGCCAGCTGCCGAGCACCCGGGCGAGACCGCCCACGGCGAACGAGGCGACCAGTTCGTCCGGATCGGGCTGCCGGCGGGCGAACAGCGTCACGAACAGCCGCGCCGACTCCTCGTGCCGGGCCGCGAGGTCCGGTCCGAACAGCACCCGCCCCCGGCGGGGATCCTCGGCCAACGTCCCGACGATCGCGGCCACGCCGGCGCGCACCCGGTCGCGCGCGGCGGGACCGGGTGCGTCGACGGCCGCCGAGGCGGCCCCGGCGATCCCGTGGACCACCTCGTCGTGGACGGCGGCGGCGAGCGCGTCGCGGTCGGCGAAGCTCTCGTAGAAGTAGCGCCCGGCCAGCCCGGCGGCCCGGCAGGCTCCGCGGACCGTGAGCTCCGCGCCGGGCGTGCCGAGCAGGTCGAGCCCGGCCTCCACCAGCCGGGCCCGCCGGTCCGCCCGGCGCCGGTCCCCGTCGAGGCCGCCGTAGACCGGGCGTTCGAGGACACCTGGGGGCTGCTCACCGGCCGGCCGGGAACCTGGCTGCCCGATCACGTCTACCGCGAGTGCGTGGTGCTCGGCAGCACGCTGCAGGTGCGCCCCGAGCAGTGGCCGGCCCATCGCGCAGCGTTCGAGGAGTACTGGACCGCCGGGCTGGCGCAGGTGCCGATCGACGACGAGATGCGCTGCCACTTCGGACGACTGCTGGACCGCGAGTACCTCGGCCGGCCCGGCCGGATCGGCCGCGAACGCAGCCGCTGGCTCACCACCGGGTTCCTGCACGAGCCGTTCCGGAGCATGCTGGACCTGCCGTGGTCCGATGCCGACCGGCGCGAGTTCGAGAGTCGCCTGCGCCGCACCGGCGACCGGTTGTTCCGGCTCCCGCCGACGCTGCGCCGGTTGCCCTACAACGCCTTCCTGGCCGATCTCCGGCTGCGTCGCCGGATCGGCCGCCCGCTGGTCTGAGAGGAACCGCCACGATGGACTTCACGCTCCCCGACACCGCGCAGGCCGTGCAGGAGGGGGTGCGCGCGATCGGAGCGCGCTACGACCACGCCTACTGGTCCCGGCTGGAGGAGGAGCACCGGTTCCCCTGGGAGGCGTGGCGCGATCTCGCCGACGGCGGCTGGCTGGGCCTGACCGTCCCCGAGGAGTACGGCGGCGGCGGGCAGGGGATGCTGGAGCTGGCCGTCGCCTGCGAGACGCTGGCCGCGTCCGGCGGCACCGGCGGGATCTTCCTCTACATCCTGACCCCCGGCTTCGGCGCGACCACGCTGACCCGGCACGGCACCGAGGAGCAGAAGCGGGCGCTGCTGCCCGGGCTGGCGGCCGGCGAGGTGCAGTTCTGCCTGGGCCTCACCGAGCCCGACGCCGGCAGCGACGCGCTGTCGATCCGCACCCGCGCCGTGCGCGACGGCGACGACTTCGTGCGCGACGGGCAGAAGATCTGGATCTCCGGCCTGGAGAACGCCGACTGGATGATCGCGGTGACCCGCACCGTCCCGGCCGGTGACGCCCGGCCCCGCACCTCGGGGTTCACGCTCTTCCTGGTCGACGTGAGGGAGGCCGCGGAGGCAGGCACCCTGCGCTGGACGCCGATCCCGAAGATGGGCTCGAACGTGGTGACCTCCAGCCAGGTCTTCCTCGACGGCGTCCGGGTGCCCGCGGACAACGTGATCGGCGAGGTCGGCCGGGGCTTCGCGGTGCTGTGGGACGTGCTCAACCCGGAGCGGATCCTGGCCGCCGCGGGCGGGGTCGGCACCGCCGACGCCGCGCTGGACGTCGCCGTCCGCTACGCCACCGAGCGGCAGGTCTTCGGCCGCCCGATCGGCGCCAACCAGGGCATCCAGTTCCCGCTGGCGCAGATCAAGGCGAAGACCGAGCTGGGCAGGCTGATGACCTACAAGGCCGCCTGGCTGTTCGACAACGACCTGCCCTGCCACGCCGAGACCAACATCGCGAAGCTGACCGGCGCGCAGGTCGGCTGGGAGGCGGCCGAGCGGGCGTTCCAGACCTTCGGCGGGATGGCCTACTCGAAGGAGTACCCGGTGGAGCGGCTGTTCCGGGACGCCCGGATCGCCCGCAACATCCCGGTGGCCGAGGAGCTGGTGCTCGCCCACATCGGCACCCAGGTCCTCGGCCTCCCGCGCAGCTACTGAGCCGGCACCGCGCTCATCCGCCCAGCAGCTTCTTCTGGACCTTGCCCATCGGGTTGCGCGGCAGCGCCTCGACGAACACCACCTCGCGCGGGCGCTTGTGCCAGGACAGCTGGGAGGCGACGTGGTCGATCAGCGCCTGGCCGGGGCCCTCGCCGACGACGTAGGCGACGATCTTCTGCCCGAGGTCCGGATCGGCCGCCCCGACGACCGCACACTCGGCGACGGCCGGGTGGTCCATCAGCACCGCCTCGATCTCGCCGGAGCCGATCCGGTAGCCGCCGGACTTGATCAGGTCGGTCGACTCCCGGCCGACGATCCGGTGGAACCCGCCCGCGTCGCGGACGGCGAGATCGCCGGTGCGGAACCAGCCGTCGCCGGCGCTGGTCTCGGCGTTCGCGTCCGGCCGGTTCAGGTAGCCGGAGAACAGCATCGGCCCGCGGACCTCGAGGCGGCCGACGGTCTCGCCGTCGTCCGGGACGGTGCTGCCCGCGTCGTCGTCGGCGGGCCGCAGCCTGGTCTCGGCGCCGGGGACCGGCAGGCCCACCCAGCCGGCCCGGCGCTCGCCGGCGGCGTGCGCGCTGAGCGTGATCATGGTCTCGGTCATGCCGTAGCGCTCGACCGGTGCCTGCCCGGTGAGCCCGGCGATCCGCTCGAACAGCGACGCCGGCAGCGGAGCGCTGCCCGACACCAGCAGCCGGGCGCCGCCGAGCGCCCGCGCCGACGCCGGGTCCTCGACGATCCGGTTCCACACCGTCGGCACGCCGAAGTACATCGACGCGCCCGCCGCGGCGTACCGGGCGGGCTGCGGCTTCACCGTGTGCACCACCCGCGAGCCCAGCCGCAGCGAGCCGAGCACGCCGAGGATCAGCCCGTGCACGTGGAACAGCGGCAGGCCGTGCGCGACCGTGTCGTCCGGGGTCCAGTCCCAGACCTCGATCAGGCCGTCCAGCCCGGCGGCGATCGCCCGGCCGGAGAGCTGCGCGCCCTTCGGCGCACCCGTCGTCCCGGAGGTGTAGAGCAGCATCGCGGTCGCCTCGGGATCGGTCTCGCGCGGCGACACCGCGCCGCCGCCCGGGACGACCACCGGGAGATCGACCCCGTCCGGCCGCGCGCCCGACCAGGACGTGGCGCCCGAGTCGCGCAGCACGTGCCGCAGCTCGGCGGGCCCGGAGTCCGGCGGGACCGGCACCACCGGCACCCCGGCGAGCAGGCAGCCGGTGATCGCGACGACGGTGGCCGTCGACGCCGTCGCGTGCACCGCGACCGGGCCGTCGTCCGGGATGCCGGCGGCGAACCGGCCGGCCCGGTCGACCAGCTCGGCCCGGGACAGCGTCTCCTCGCCGACGGTGACGGCGCGCTCGAGGTCCTCGGCGGCGGTGAGTGAGGTGAGCAGCAACGATCTCTCCGGTTCCGTACGGTCTGGGTAGGTCACTGGAAGGCCCAGTTACTGGCAGGCCCTGTCACTGGAAGGCCATCGCGGGCAGCACCAGCGTGCCGACCAGCACGACCGGGCCGATCACGACCATGGACAGGCCCCAGCGGGTGAGCAGGGCGGTCATCCGCGGCCGCTCGTCGGGATCGACGGTGGTCGCCACCAGGGTCGCACCCACCGTGGAGAACGGCGAGACGTCCACGATGGACGAGCACACGCCGAGCGCACAGATCAGCGCCCAGCCCGCGACGCCGCCCTGCTCGATCAGCGGGATGGCCAGCGGGACGAGCGCGGCGAGGATGCCGGTGGTGGACGCGAACGCCGAGACCAGCCCGCCCACCGCGCAGATGACCAGGGCGGCGAGCAGCGGGACGGTCATCATCGCGGCGAGGTCGCCGAGCAGGTCGACCGCGCCGATCTCCTGCAGCACGCCGACGTAGGTGATGATGCCGCCGACCAGCAGCACCGTCGACCAGTCGATCTCGCGCAGCGCCCCGCGCCCGTTGTCCGGGTCGATCAGGGTGAGCGCGGCGCCGAAGGCGAAGGCGAGCACGCCGACGTCCGGGTTGTTGCCGAGGATCGCGAGCACGACGACGGCCGCGATCAGTCCGAGCATGGCGACCACGGTGACCAGGTGGATGGTCTCGAACGGCTCGCGGGCGGGCCGCTCCTCGCCGGCCTCCGGCTCGTCCCCGCCGCCGGTGGTAACAGCGCCCCCGGCGGTGCTCACGGTGCTCATGGCGGTGCGGGCGCGGCTGCGCGAGCCGAACATCAGGTACGCGGCGGCCAGCAGGACCAGGTTCACGATGACGGCGACCGCGAACAGGGTGAGCGGGTTCAGCGCGATCCCGGCGGTGTTGGCGGTGCCCCAGGTGACGATGCCGAACAGCGAGGTCGGTGCGAACGCCCCGGCCGAGAGCCCGGTGCCGATCGCCAGGCCCATCAGCATCGGGTCGATCCGGCGCCGGTGCGCCACGGACATGCCGATCGGGGCCATGACCAGGCCGCCCAGCGGGGAGCCCATCGCCGACACCGCCGCGGTGAGCAGGAAGAACGTCAGCGGCAGGGCGGCGGTGTTGCTGCCGACGAGGACCAGCGCCCGGTCGACGAGCCGGCCGATGGTGCCGTTGGCCTTGGCGATCCCGAAGAAGTAGGTCACGCCGACCAGCAGGATCAGGATGTCGATCGGGAAGCCGGCGACGATGTCGTCGAGCGCCAGCCCGGCGACGAGCAGGCCCATCCCGGCCGCCGCCGCGAACATGACGATGCCGATGTGTGAGCGCCGCAGCTCCGCGATGACGAACACCGCCACGAACGTCAGCAGCGCGATGATCTGCACCGCCATGGGGTTACCTCCGTTGGTAGCCTTGTCGATCGGTCCACCAGGTGGCACAGTGGTCTGCACAGTGGACCGTTGAGCCAGGACGGTATGTCGCTCGTTCGAGGGGGTCAAGGGATGGCGGCGACCAACAGCGTGGTCTCGGCGATCCGGGTGCTGGAGGCGGTGGGGGAGCAGCAACCGGTCGGATTGTCCGAGCTCGCACGGGGAGTGGGTCTCCCCAAGAGCACCGTGCAACGCACCCTGCTGACCCTGGCGGAGGTCGGCTGGTGCCGGGCCGACGAGACCTCGCGCTGGTCGCTGACCTACCGTGCGTTCGCCGTCGGGAACCAGGCCCGCGACTCGGGCGAGCTGCGCGAACGCGCGCTCCCGGTGCTGCACGAGCTGCAGCTGACCTCGGGGGAAACGGTGCACCTGGCCGCGCCCGACGGCCGCGAGCTGGTGCTGGTCGAGCGCCTGGACACCGCGCACCGGCTGCGCGCGTTCCTGCCGCTCGGGCACCGGATCCCGCTCAACGCCTCGGCCACCGGCCAGGCCTATCTCGCGGCGTGCACCGACGCCGTCGTCGAGGCGTACCTGTCCGGCGGCGAGCTGGCGCCGAGCACGCCGTGGACGGTCACCGACGCCAGCACCCTGCGGGCCCGGATCGCCGAGATCCGGGCCCGGGGCTGGTCGGTCAACCCGGAGGGGCTCAGCGAGGGGATCGCGGCGGTCGGTGCCGCGATCCTCGGTGCCGACGGCCGCCCGGCCGGGGCGCTGTCGGTGTCCGGGCCGACCGTCCGGATGACCGAGGCGGTGTTCGACGACCACGGCCGGGCCGCCGTCGACGCCGCCCGCCGGATCTCCCGCGAGCTGGGCGCCCGGATCTGAGCGACCCGCCGGCGCGCGGACCCGGGCCACCCGGGGCCGGCCGGTCCGGCGTGGCCCGGCGTCAGCCCGCGCGCTCGGCGGTCCACTGCACGTCGATCCCTGCGGCGCGGGCCCCGGCGGCGTCGAGGAACCGGACGTAACTGTTCTTCAGGGTGGCCCCGTCGTCGGCGAACACGCCGGTCCGGTGCGGGTAGAAGCCGACCGTCGGCTCCGTCCCGGGTGCGCAGGTGCGGATCGCGTTGTGCAGGTCGGCGTTGGACCGGCGCAGCGCGCGGATCACCCGGCGGGCGGCGCCGGTCCGGTCGGCGAGCTCGCAGCCGGGCGCGAGCTGCAGGGCCAGGTGCAGCCGCCGGTCGCCCGCGTCGTCCTCGTAGGACACCAGCCGGTGGTTCTCGACCGCGTCCAGGAGCTCCGGATCGGCGCTGACCGCGTCGCGCAGCCCGTCCGGCGGGACCACCGCGCCGTTGAAGTCCACCGAGGAGTCGCTGCGGCCGTACTGGAACAGCAGCGGCAGGTCGAGCAGCCGGGCGTCGAGCACCTCGCGCAGGCCGTGCCGGCGGAGCACCGGCAGCACGTCCCGCATCCGCGCCACGTGCCCGCGGTCGTGGATGTTGTAGCGGATCCGCGGGCTGAGGTTCTGCGGCCGGGTGAGGGTGATCAGCAGCTCGCCGTCGTCGCTGGTCTCGATCAGGTAGGCATAGGGGTTGAACTGGAAGATGTTCGGGAGCACGCCGTACTCGTCCTGGCGGGTCAGCTCCGCCGACAGCGCCGGATCGGCGGCGATCGCCCGGCGCAGCGCGATCGTGAACCCGGTCTCGGTGGCGATCGAGATCTCCAGGTCGCTCGCCCCGTAGGCGCCGATCACCGAGTGCGCGGTGCGCAGGATGCGGTCCCGCATGCCCTCGCTGATGCCCTCGCCGCCGAACGCGCAGACGATGTCGTAGGCGGACCAGTCGAGCCGGTCGTCGTCGAACAGCCCCTTCAGGAACGGCGGGTACCCGGTGATCACGTAGGTGAAGTCCGGGCCGAACTCGCGCATCGTGTTGATGATCTTGTCGGGGTCCGGCCCGACCGACTTGACGACGGCGACACCGGTCAGCGCCGCGGACACGTTCATCCCGGTCGCCCAGGCGCCCAGGGAGAAGGCGTTGATCACGAACGGCGGCGTGCGCAGCCCGGCGGCGGTGCGCTGGAACCCGACCCGCAGCAGCTCCCGGGAGGCGCGCCGCTCCACCGGGCCGCGCACCCAGCTGGTCGGCACCCCCGACGACCCGGACGACTCGTCGACGACGACGCCCCGGCGCGGGATCCGGCCGCGCAGGCAGCGGTCCGCGATGGAGTAGGGCCGGATGTAGGAGTCCTTGTCCGTCACCGGCAGCGCGGCGAACGCCGCGGCGGCCCGCCGCCGGTTCCGGGGGAGCCGCCGCGGCGCGCCGTGCGCGGCCAGGAAGCTCCGGTAGGCCGGGACCAGCCGGGCGCTGCGCTCGAAGGTGCGGTACGCCCGGCGCTCGCCGAGCCGCCTGCGCAGCGGCTCGAACCCCGGTGCCAGCAGCAGCCGGTGCGTGCCCGGCCGGCGGGCCAGCAGGTCGATCACGGTCTCCTGCAGCCAGGTCAGCGGTCCCACGACGTGCTCCCGTCCCGGTCTAGGAGCATCTCGGGCAGCTCGCGGCGCAGCGCGCGCGGTGGTTCCGCGCTGTGCCCGTAGCGGAAGAGCATCCAGGCCAGGTGCTCGCCGCCGGCCCCGTCCTCGACGATCCCGGCGGCGTCGGTGAAGGCGGCGTGCGAGCGCGGGTTGGTGATCACCGTGCCGAACGGGTGCAGGTACACGTCCGCCCGGGTGAAGGCCAGCCAGATCCGCAGGAACAGCCGGCCGGCCGCGACGTGGTCGAGCGGGGAGCCGAACGGGCCGGTGAGCCAGCCGAGCTCGCGTACCCCGCGCATCGTGTTCAGATAGATCCGGCGCAGCAGCGGCCCGGCCAGCGGCAGGTCCCACATCCCGCGGTGCCGCATCGCGAAGCCGAGCAGCGGGCCGGGCAGCAGCAGCGTGCGCGCGGACAATCCGTCGCGGGTGGCCTCGGCGCTGCGGTCCGAGGTACGGATCCAGGCCAGGATCTCGGCGTGCACGGCGTCGTTGCGCAGGTCGTCGAACAGCGTCTCCTGGTTGATCCGGACGATCCGGTCGACCAGCTCCGGCCGGGCGGTGTGGCCGAAGTCGTGCCCGGCCGCCGCGGCGAGCGCGCCGGCCTCGGCGAGCACCGCCGGATCGACCGGCAGGTTCCGGTAGGGCCGGCGCGAGGTGCGCCGCCGCCGGAACGCGGCCAGGTCGGCCTCCGCCCGCGGGGTGACCGCGGCCCGGCTCAGCTGCAGGGTGCCGAGCGGCTGATGGCGGGCGGCGGCGTCGAAGTCGAGCCCGTCGTCACGCAGCTCGGCGGCCACCGACCAGCCGTGCCCGGCGGCGACGGTCGCCAGCGACTCGACGTAGACGCCGGCGCACACCTGGCCGAACGGGATGCCGAAGTTCTCCGCGGGCAGCCCGCGTTCCAGGTCGTAGAGGAGCTCGGCACGGCCGGCGTCGAGCACCCGGACGACGATCGGCTGGGAGTTGTGCGGCGACGGGTAGGCGCGGGCCTCGTCGAGGAGGTGCCGCCACGGACCCGGGAGCGAGGTGGACATGCCGGAAGGGTGGTCCGCCGGCGGATCGTCCGGATCCGTAGCGCTGCCGGACGCACGGAGCCCGCCGCCCCACGGGGGACGACGGGCTCCGCGGTGGTGGTCGAGCGCGTCAGCTCTTCAGCATGCCCCGCAGGACGTACTGCAGGATGCCGCCGTTGCGGTAGTAGTCCGCCTCACCGGGGGTGTCGATGCGCACCTTCGCCTCGAACTCCACGGTCTCGCCGGACTCCTTCGTCGCGGTCACCTGCACCGCCTTCGGGGTCTTCCCGTCGTTCAGCTCGGTGATGCCGGCGATGTCGAAGGTCTCGGTGCCGTCCAGGCCGAGGCTCGAGGCGGACTCGCCCTCGGGGAACTGCAGCGGGACGACGCCCATGCCGATCAGGTTCGACCGGTGGATCCGCTCGAACGACTCGACGATGACGGCCTTCACACCGAGCAGCGCGGTGCCCTTGGCCGCCCAGTCGCGCGACGAGCCGGAGCCGTACTCCTTGCCGCCCAGCACGACCAGCGGGGTGCCCTGCGCGGCGTAGTTCTGCGCGGCGTCGTAGATGAACGCCTGCGGGCCGCCGTCCTGGGTGAAGTCCCGGGTGTAGCCGCCGCTGACCCCGCCGTCGACGATCGCGTCCAGCAGCTGGTTGCGCAGCCGGATGTTCGCGAACGTGCCGCGGATCATCACCTCGTGGTTGCCGCGCCGCGAGCCGAAGGAGTTGTAGTCCTTCTTCTCGACGCCGTTCTCGTCCAGGTAGACCGCGGCCGGGGTGCCCGGCTTGATCGCACCGGCCGGCGAGATGTGGTCGGTGGTGACCGAGTCGCCGAGCAGCGCCAGCACCCGGGCGCCGGAGATGTCGGTGACCGGCTCCGGATCGGTCGTCATGCCCTCGAAGTACGGGGGCTTGCGCACGTAGGTGGACTGCTGGTCCCACTCGAAGGTCCGGCCCTCCGGGGTGGGCAGCGCCCGCCAGCGGTCGTCGCCGCGGAACACGTCGGAGTAGCTCTTGGTGAACATCTCCGAGGTGATCGAGGAGTCGACCACCGCGTTGATGTCGTCGGTGGAGGGCCAGATGTCGCGCAGGTAGACGTCGTTGCCCTCGGCGTCCCGGCCGAGCGGCTGGGTCTCGAAGTCGAAGTCCATCGTCCCGGCCAGCGCGTAGGCGATGACCAGCGGCGGGGACGCCAGGTAGTTCATCTTGACGTCCGGGTTGATCCGGCCCTCGAAGTTCCGGTTGCCCGACAGCACCGACGCGACGGTCAGGTCGTTCTCGTTGACCGCGGCCGACACCTCCTCCGGCAGCGGGCCGGAGTTGCCGATGCAGGTGGTGCAGCCGTAGCCGACCAGGTTGTAGCCGAGCTTGTCGAGGTAGGGCCAGAGGCCGGCCTTCTCGTAGTAGTCGGTGACGACCTGCGAGCCGGGCGCCATCGAGGTCTTCACCCACGGCTTGACGGCCAGGCCCTTCTCCACCGCGTTCTTCGCCAGCAGTGCGGCGCCCAGCATCACGCTCGGGTTCGACGTGTTGGTGCAGGAGGTGATCGAGGCGATCACCACGGCGCCGTGGTCGAGCACGAACTCGCCGCGGGCCTCCGAGCGGACGGTGACCGGCTTGGACGGACGGCCCTCACAGCCGGTCGCGGCGGACTGGACGACCGGGGCGGGCTCGCCGTCGGCGAAGGTGTGCGCCGGCGCGTCGCTGGCCGGGAACGACTCGTCGCTGGACTCGTCGACGCCGGTCAGCGGCGCGACGTCGTCGTTGGTGTAGTCCTGCACGGCCTTGCGGAACGCCGGCTTCGCGGCGGACAGCTCGATCCGGTCCTGCGGGCGCTTCGGGCCGGCGATCGACGGGACCACCGTGGACAGGTCCAGCTCCATCGTCTCGGAGTAGACCGGCTCGTGGTCCGGGTCGTGCCAGAGGCCCTGCTCCTTGGCATAGGCCTCGACCAGGGCGATCTGCTCCTCGGAGCGCCCGGTCAGCTTGAGGTAGCGGACGGTCTCGTCGTCGATCGGGAAGATCGCGGCGGTGGAGCCGAACTCCGGGCTCATGTTGCCGATGGTGGCGCGGTTGGCCAGCGGCACGGCGCCGACGCCGGCGCCGTAGAACTCGACGAACTTGCCGACGACGCCCTGGCGGCGCAGCATCTCGGTGATCGTCAGCACCACGTCGGTGGCGGTCACGCCGGTCGGGATCTCGCCGGTCAGCTTGAAGCCCAGCACCTTCGGGATCAGCATCGAGACCGGCTGGCCGAGCATCGCGGCCTCGGCCTCGATGCCGCCGACGCCCCAGCCGAGCACGCCGATGCCGTTGACCATCGTGGTGTGCGAGTCGGTGCCGACCAGGGTGTCCGGGTAGGCCTGGCCGTTGCGCGGCATGACGACGCGGGCCAGGTTCTCGATGTTGACCTGGTGCACGATGCCGGTGCCGGGCGGGACGACCTTGAACTCGTCGAAGGCGCCCTGGCCCCAGCGCAGGAACTGGTAGCGCTCCTTGTTGCGGCCGTACTCGAACTCGATGTTGCGCTCGAAGGCGTCGGCGGTGCCGAAGAAGTCGATCATCACCGAGTGGTCGATGACCAGCTCGGCGGGGGCGAGCGGGTTGACCTTGGCGGGGTCGCCGCCCATCTCGGTCACCGCCTCGCGCATGGTCGCCAGGTCGACGACGCAGGGGACGCCGGTGAAGTCCTGCATGATCACCCGGGCCGGGGTGAACTGGATCTCGGTGTCCGGCTCGGCCTGCGGGTCCCAGTTCGCCAGGGCGTTGATGTGGTCCGCCGTGACGTTCGCGCCGTCCTCGGTGCGGAGCAGGTTCTCGAGCAGGACCTTGAGGCTGAACGGCAGGCGCTTCGAGCCCTCCACCGCGGAGAGCCGGAAGATCTCGTAACCGGTGCCGCCGACGTCGAGCTGTCCTCTGGCGCCGAAGCTGTCGGTGCTGGCCACTTGATGGTCCTCCCGTGGTGGTGGGCGTTCTGCGTCCGGTGCGGTGAGCGTCGGCCCGCTCGCAGGTCGGGGGGCTCACCGGCGTGTGTCCGAGTCTCGCGCACCGCCTCGTCCGCGGCAGCGTGGACCCTGCTGTCCCAAATAGTACGCCTGTCCTATAAAGAGCGCGAGGCGGGTGTGGTCGTCGTCCCTCCCGCGGGCCCGGGGGCCCCGGGAGGCGGACCGCCGGGTGCGGGTCCGGTGTGTCGCACGGTGTTCGCGTGACGGGAGTGGCAGGATTCCGCCGACCGCACCGCTCCCCGCCGGGCGCGGCACCCGCTCCCCGGGAGGACGAACCGTGACGCGCGAGCCGTCGGTGCTCCGGCCCGCCCGCGGGCCCCGTCGCCGGACCCCGCTCGCCGCCGGTGTGCTGGTGCTGCTGACCGCACTGCTGCTGGGGACTCCGGCGGTCGGCGCCGCGGCCGTGGCGCCCACGGCGGGCGGGGCCGCCGGCACCGGGTCGCTGCCCGCGCAGCCGCCCCCGCCGCCACCGAACCCCGACGACGACGAGCTCGAACGCAGCCGGCAGAGCGTGCAGGACCGGTCCGCCGAGGTCGGACGGCTGACCGCGCGGCTCGCCGAGCTCGACGCGCAGCTCGACGAGCTGCAGATCGAGGTCGCCGCGCGCGGGCAGGAGGCCCTCGCCGCGCGCGACACCGCCGACGCCGCCGGCCGGGAGGCCGACGCGGCCGCCGCCCGCGCGCTGGAGGCCCGGGCGGCGACCGATGAGGCCGGTCGGGCCGTCGACGACGCCCGCACCCGGCTCGACGAGTTCGTCGGCGACGTCTACACGCACGGTCTCGATCTCGGCCCGCTCGGCCTGCTGTCCCGGGCGACCGACCCGCAGGATCTGATGGACCGGGCGCGGCTGACCGATGCGCTGAGCGAGGACCAGGCGTCGGTGCTGGAGCAGCTGCAGCAGGCCCGGATCGCGCAGGCCAACGCCGACTCGCTGGCCCGCGCCGCCCAGGAGGAGGCCGACCGCCGCCGGGCCGCCGCCGAGGAGGCGTCCGCCGCCGCCGACCAGTCTCTGGTGTCCGCCGCGGCCGCCGCGGACGAGCAGCAGGGCAGGCTGGACGCGGTCCGCGCCGAGCGTGCCGACGTGCAGGCCCGGCTGGACGAGGCGGCGAACTCCGACGCCGGCCTGCGCGCCCAGCGCCAGCGGTACCTGGCCTGGCAGGCCGAGCAGGAACGGCTGCGGGTCGAGGCCGAGCGGCGGGCGCGCGACGAGGCCCGCGCCCGGGTCGCCCAGGAGGAGGAGTCCCGCCGCGCGCAGACCGCACCCGACCGCGGCCCGTCGGCCGGCCCGGCGCCCGGGCCGCGATCGGGCTCGGCGGCGATCGAGACCGTGATCGATCGGGCGACGTCGCGGATCGGCACCATCTACGCCTGGGGCGGCGGCAACGCGCGCGGCCCGACGCGCGGCATCCGGGACGGCGGCGTCGCCGACTCGCACGGCGACTTCCGCAAGGTCGGCTTCGACTGCTCGGGGCTGATGCTCTACGCGTTCGCCGGGGTCGGCATCGACCTGCCCCGCTACAGCGGGAACCAGGCCAACGCCGGGCGGCTCGTCCCGATCTCGGACATGCGGCGCGGGGACATGCTGTCCTGGGCGCGCAACGGCCGCACCCACCACATCGCGATGTACCTGGGTGACGGGATGATGATCGAGGCGCCGTACTCGGGCGCGTCGGTCCGGATCACACCGGTCCGCTACAACGGCCTGAACAAGGTGACCCGGCTGCTCTGAGCGCGTGCGCCGCTCGCGCAGGCCTGCTGGGACCCGGGCCGTACCCGGCCCGGGCCCGGCTTGCTCGGACCCGGACCGCCGGGACCCGTACCGGGCCCGGGCCCGGCTCGCTCGGGCTCGGCCTGCCGGGACTCAGCCCGCGCGGGCCCGGACCGCGTCGGCCTCGGCGGCCAGCTCGTCGAGCACCAGCCGGACGGCCGGACGTTCGACGGCGTCGGCACGGGCGACCGCGTGCACCAGCCGGGCCGCCCGCACCCCGGCCAGCGGGCGCAGGGCCAGCCGGGTGCCGTCCCGGTGGTCGGTCGAGTAGCGGGGGAGCAGTGCGACGCCGTGCCCGTCGGCGACCAGCTCCTCGGTGACCGAGAAGTCGTTGATCCGCTGCACCACCTGCGGGGTGGTGCCGGTGACCAGCCCGACCGAGCGCAGCACGTCGTCGACCGGCCAGCCCACACCGACCCCGATCCAGCCCTCGTCGACCAGGTCGTCCAGGCCGACCTCGGCCCGGGCGGCCAGCGGATGCCGGGTCGGCAGCGCGACGTCCAGCGGCTCGCGCAGCAGCGGCCGGACCCGCAGCCGCCCGCCGGTGAACGGATCGAGCCGCTCGTCGTGGTGGGTCACCACCACGTCGACGCCGGCCGCGGCGGCCGGCACCTCCTCCGGGCGCAGGTCGAGATCGCGGCAGGACAGCGACAGTCCCTCGTGCGCGGCGGCGCGGCGGAGCAGGCCGGGCAGCAGCAGCCGGGCGGCGGACGGGAACAGCACGACCCGGACCGTCCCGAGCGGGCGCTCGCGGAGCCCGGCCAGGGTCTCGTCGAGGCGGCCGAGCGCGGCCAGGACGTCCTCGGTTCCGGCGACCACGGCCGTGCCCGCCTCGGTGAGCCGCAGCCCGCGCCCGTCCGGCACGGTCAGGGCGATCCCGGCCTCCCGGGACAGCACCTTGAGCTGCTGGGAGACCGCGGACGGGGTGTAGTTCAGGGCCGCCGCGACGGCGGTGACCGAGCCCCGGTCGGCGAGCTCGCGCAGGATCCGCAGGCGTCGGACGTCCATGAAGCAACGCTACAAGGTCAATTCAGATTTCGGCGTTGGACTGCACGGTCGCCGGTGACGGAGGGTCGAGGGCATGACCGTCCGGGACCGGGGCCTCGCCGTCGTCGTCGCCGTGCTGTGGGGTGCGAACTTCATCGCCATCCACGTCGGCCTCGAACACTTCCCGCCGGTTTTCCTCGCGGGTCTGCGGATGCTCGTGCTCGCCGTGCCCGCGGTGCTGCTGATCCCGCGGCCCGCGGTGCCGCTGCGCTGGCTGATCGGCTACGGGCTCGGCTTCGGCACCCTGCAGTTCCTGTTCCTGTTCCTCGGGATGTACGCCGGGATGCCGGCCGGACTCGCCTCGCTGGTGCTGCAGGCGTCCGGGCCGTTCACCCTGGTGCTGGGCGCGGTGCTGCTGCGGGAGCGGGTCCGGCGGCGGCAGTGGATCGGGATCGGCGTCGCGGTCGCCGGACTGGCGACGATCGCGTTGCTGCGGGCGCAGACGGCCGCGCTGCTCCCGGTCGCGCTCACCCTGCTCGGCGCGCTCGGCTGGGCCGCCGGGAACCTGTGCAACCGGCTGGCCCAGCGCGACGGCGAGGCGGTCGATCCGCTGCACCTCACCCTGTGGATGACGGTGGTCCCGCCGATCCCGCTCCTCGCCGCGTCGGCGGTTGTCGAGGGTCCGGCGACCGGCTGGCTGGCGACGGCCGAGGCGTTCACCCGGGACGGGCTGCCCGGTCTGGTCGCACTGCTGTACCTCTCGGTGGTCGCGACGGTCGTCGGGAGCGGGATCTGGACGGTCCTCATGCGCCGCTACCCAGCCGGGGTGGTGGCGCCGCACTCGCTGCTGGTGCCGGTCGTCGGGATGGGGCTGGCGATCCTGCTGCTCGGCGAGCGGCCGTCGGTGCCGGAGCTGGTCGCCGGGGTGGTGGTCGTCGTGGGGGTGCTGGCCGCGTCGGCGCCCGGTCGTCGGGGGGTGGGGGTCGAGCCGCCGGTGGCCCGGGTGTGACCGCGGGGTGGTCCGGGGCTCCGGTCGGGTCGCGCCGGTCCGGCTGTTCCGGGCCGTCGGCGGCGCTGTTCCGCCGGCGCCGCTGGGTTCAACTCCGCTGGCCCGGGTGGGCTCTGCTCCGCTGGCTCCGGGGGTTCAGCTCCGCTGCCTCCGGTGGTGGGTCGGTGGTCCGGGTGGCGGTCCGGCGGCCCGGTGGAGGGTCGGTGGCGGCGCGGTGACCCGCCGGCGCGTCGGGCGGCGGCGTAGTGCCCGGTGCTGGGTCGGGCGGTGGCGGGGTGCCCCGGCTACCCCGCTTCGTGCCCCTCGGCGCGGATGCCGTCCGGTCGTCGTCGGGTGTGCGCACGCGGTGGGTCCGCGGTCCGGGCGGCGGCATCCCGGCGGCGCGGCGGAGGAGTCACCGGCGCCGGTCCGGCCTCCTCGTCGTGCCCTCCCCGGGATCCACTTCGGAGCTGCCGTCCGATGAGGTCCGCGGATGCCGTCCTGAGTGGATTTTTCTCGGACTTTCTTCTAGAGAACAACCAGTCCAACCCGATATAATCGAACACATGGTCGATATCGACGATGCGCTGCTCAGCCCCGAGGCGGTCGCCGCCGACCCCTGCCCGCACGGCATGACCCGCGACCTGTGCGCCCTACTGTGCGACGACGACAACGGCGGCAACGGGGTCGGGGAACCGGTCGTGGTGGTGGACCCGACCCGGCCGGTGGGATTCGCGTTGGCACTGGACTGCCAACTCGCCGGCGACAGCCCCGAGCTGTTGAGTGACGCCCAGCTGCTCGATGTCGTCGAAGGCGCCGAACGGATCGAACGATGGGCCTCGGCGTTGCGGACCCGGATGCTGGCGGTGTTCGCCGACCGGCACCCACCCGGCAGCACCGCCACACCACCGGGCGCCGATCCCCGGGCGGTCACACCGGTGGGCCGCTGGCTGCCCGACCAGGTCGCCTTGACCTTGCGGGGGTCGCTGGAAGAGGCCCGCTGCCTGCTGGCCGGCGCGGCCCGATTCACCCACGTGCTGCCCGCGACCCTGGCCGAATGGGAGGCCGGGCGGATCGACGAACGCAAGGCCGAGGCCATCGCACACGCCACCAGCGTGCTCGACGACGAGCAGGCCCGCGAGGTCGAAGCGCGGGTGCTGCCCGGCGCCGCAGCGGCGACCCGCCGGTTGCTGCAGGACCGGCTACGACGCACGGTGGCCCGGGTCGATCCCGACGGCGCGGCACGACGGCA